>JBNNDZ010000158.1:0-10971 GCA_050285865.1 Puniceicoccales bacterium | reverse complement strand
TAACGGCTGAGCAGGTGGCTTTCGTGCAGCCGCAGGTGCACGGTAACGCCTTCGTCGAACTCCAGCGAAATGACTTCCTCTTCGCGTTTGCCGACCTTGAGCTTCTGCATGCCCCGGTAAATGCAGACGCCGTTTTGCAGGTGGACGAGGTAGTCGCCGTCAGCGAGTTCGGAGAAATCAAGCGCTTGATCGACTGCCTGTCGGTGCGGCATTTTATGCTGACGCCGGCCCACGCGAATGCGGCGGCGGCCAAACAGCTCGGCTTCGGTGACCCACACTTCGCGTCGGCTGCCGTGCGACAGGCGAAAACCTTCGCTCATTGGCGTGATTTCCACCGTAGCTTCGAGGCGTCGCCCGGCGTCGTCAGCCTCAATCAGCTCACGCAATCGGCGCTCCTCGGCCTCGGTTTTCAGGGCAAAGGTCACCCGGTGACCAGCTTTTTGCCACCGCAAAAGCTGTTGCAACAGGTCGCGGCGCGAGCGCTCTTCGGACTCCTTGCGCACAACACCCATCTGGTTGGCCTCGCCAAAAGTCGCATAATTTTCCAGCGACTCGCTCTCGACCGCAATGCGCTTGGCACCTGTGCCCAGAAGCGGCGAATCGAGGTCGAGGCTCGCCAATGCAAGCCAGCGGTCGCCGTGTTTGGCGCGCGCCGTTACGAGGTGTTGGAGGTTGCGCGAGGGCGGGGGGAGGTTTTCCGGGAATTGAAAAAGCTCGGGATCGCTCAATGCAAGGCGTTCGGGTTCGCGGAAAATCCAAGTTACGTGTTCCGGTAGATAATCCAGCAGGGTGGCCTTATCCGTAAGAGGCCCGGGTTCGATTGCGGGCGAGATGAAGGCCTCCTTGAGGGACTCGCCGGAACGCTGCGTGGTCGGGTCGAACTCGCGGATCGAGTCGATTTCGTTACCAAAAAAATCGATGCGAAGTGGGGCGGTCGCGTTCAGCGGATAGATGTCGATCAGGCCGCCGCGAACGGCAAACTGCCCCGGCGTCTCGCACAGCGCCTCGGCGTCGTAGTGGAGCTCAGCGTTCAGCCTGTCCATCAGTGCTTGAAAGTCTGTTTCCTGGCCAACCTTGAGTTGGATGCCGCTGGCTTGAATTTGCTTGGGAGCGGGCAGGGGCTGGAGCAGCGCGGCCGGGTGGATGCTCAGGCAAATACGCTCGCCGCCGCTTGTCCGGGCCTGAGTCAGGGCCGATAACGCCGCCAGTCGGTAGCAATTGAGCTCGAATGCGCGGGGATCGTCCGGCTCCAGCTCGCCCAGATTGGGCAAGGTAATCATCTTTACCGGGTGCTTGGGGTCGGCGCGGTGCAGGAAGAACTCAAGGTCTTCACTCCACGCTTCCAAGGCGCGTCCCGCAGCACCAACCAACACGACCACTCCGGTGGCATCTTCCGCAATTAACCCAGCACTGACCGCGGACACAGCCGACTCCGCCACTCCGTGGTAAAGGTGGACTTCAGCGTCTGCGGGTAATGCGACAGGTTTCATTGTTCAAAACACAAGCGGACCGACGCGCCCGCGCATCGGTCTTTTCGGAGAAGGTAGCCAAACAGATCGCCGAAGAATCGCAACCTTGGGTGTGAAAAACTTCAAACAAACGAATGTCCCCGGATTGCGACTGGAATCGAAGCGACAATAACGGCGGAGACGCTTAATGGCGAAGATCAATTGAGTTTTTTCACGCCAGCTAATTCTACTTGTTAAGAAATACAGATAGCCGCAAAAAGGCGAAATAACGCAAAAAGTTTGAGAATTCAAAGGGGGTATAGTGCGGGATTGGTAAATTAATTAGTGAGTGGGTTTTGTGATTTATGTGCATTTTGCGGCTATTTTCTACGCTCAACTCAGGCATATTCTTCTCACCCCGCTGGTAATTTCGCCAAGGCGTCGCGGGCGGCTTCTTCCTCGGCTTCCTTTTTGCTGGAGCCAACGCCAAAGCCATCTACTCGGTCGGGGACGCGCACTTCCGCCTCGAATTCGCGGGCGTGGCCGGGGCCAGACTCGCGGACGATAGTGTATTGCGGCGAGGCGAGGCCGTTAGCTTGGGTCCACTCCTGCAGGCGACCTGTTGGGTTATCGTGTTGTAAACGTTGGATTAGGCCGCTGCGCAGGTCACCATACCAATCAAGGACGCAGGCGCGAGTGGTTGGGTAGTCACTATCTAGGTAAATGGCACCAATAAGCGCCTCCAAGGCGTCCTCCAGCGCGGCGTCGCGTTGATGGCCGTCCTGACTGTGCTCGGCCTCACTCATACGCAACTGCTCGGGGAGGCCGATTTTGCGTGCCAGTTTGGCAAGGAACGCCCCCTTGGCTAACACTGACCTGGCTTGGGCGAGATGTCCTTCACGCTCATCGGGATATTCCGAGTAGAGCGCTTCGGCCAAAACCAAGCCAAGCACGGCATCCCCGAGGAACTCCATGCGCTGGTTGTCGCCCAAATCTGGGTTTTCGTGGGTCCGCGATGAGTGCGTGAGCGCCTGCCCAAGCAATTCAGGGTTACGGAAGGCGTAGCCAATCCGATCCGCCAGCGAATCCACGTCGATCATGAAAGGCATCTATAAGCTGCGAACGACAGCCTTGGCAATCCCTTGGATTACGAGCTCGGATACTGGGTGTAGCTCCGGATAGTCGACGTTTTCGGCCTTGAGATAGGGGGCACGACCACGCTGCTGGACGAAGCGCTTGAGGGTGGTTTCGCCATCAATCAGTGCTGCTACGATGTCCCCATCCTTCGGGACGCCATTTTCCAGGACAACGATATCGCCCTCGTAAATGCCGGCGTCGATCATGCTTTCGCCGCGAACCTTGAGGGCGAAGGCGCTTTGCCCCCGGCCGACGCCTGCGGTTTCGATATCGAGCTGGAGTCGACCGATCTCTCCTGCGGACTCAACGCCCTCGGGGTAACCGGCGGCAATGCTGCCGTAAATAGGAATGGAAACCGTGGGTTGGGCGTTGAGGGGTGGGTTTTCGCCATCGTCATATGTGACGCGGAATGTGCGGGCTTGCCCGGCGGCGCGGCTAAGATACCCTTTGCGCTCAAGGGCGCGGAGGTGGCCCATCACGGCGTTCGTGCTCTTAAAGCCAAAGTGGGTTTGGATTTCGCGGATGCTCGGCCAGAATTGCTCTTGCCGGAAATGGAGCTGAATGAACCCCAAGATTTCGTGCTGTCGTGTGGTCAGTCCCTTCATAATGGTCTTTCTATATAAAAATGTATATTGATTTAATGTTCACCGTCAAGACCTGTTGCGCAAAAACCTTGATTTTTCGTTCACAAGAATGACCAATGAGGGGGAACAACCAAATTCAATGCTACCTCAAGAAAGCGACAAGTTAATCATCGCACTGCTCTCAGGGCCGGACCAACCGGGGCTGGTTGCCAAAGTGTCGGGCTGGGTGTTCGAGCGCGGCGGAAACATCCTCCACGCGGACCAGCACCGTGATGGCGCAGCAAACGTGTTTTTTCAACGCGTCGAATGGCTCGTGGCCGACGGCGTAGACCCCGAGCTAGAGCGCCAGGCCTTCCGTGATTTTTCCGAGACTGAGCTCGGCATGCGTTGCGAGGCGGCGTTGGGAACAGAGGCACCTCGTGTGGGCATCATGGTGTCGAAAATCGACCATTGCTTTCATGATATTGCCCTGCGTTTTCGTGCAGGAGAGCTGCCTGGTCGTGCGGTTTGTGTGGTGTCGAATCACCCGGATTTGGGCGAGGCCTCCGCAAGCTATGGCCTGCCGTTTCATTATGTGCCAGTGACCAAGGCCAACAAGGCAGACGCGGAGCGCGAACAGATCCGAATTCTGCGCGAAGCGGGGGTCGACCTGGTTATTATGGCGCGCTACATGCAGGTGCTTTCGGCGGATTTCCTCGCCAACATCGGCTCACCGGTCATTAACATCCACCACAGCTTTTTACCGGCTTTTGCGGGGGGGCGTCCTTACCATCAGGCGTATGAGCGCGGGGTAAAGTTGATCGGTGCCACGGCGCACTATGCAACGGTTGACCTGGACGAAGGGCCGATCATCGCACAGGACGTCGCCCGGGTTACACATCGACACGGCCCGGCAGACCTCGTGCGTCGTGGTAAGGATCTGGAAAAACAGGTCTTCGCCCAGGCCATTCGCTGGCACCTGGAGCATCGGATTCTTGTTTATCATAACAAGACGGTCGTCTTCGATTAAACTCAGCCGCGATGCCTCCCTTCAATCCAGTGAACTACGGGCCGGTCTTTGCGAAGTGGCTTGAGATCGAACACCCGGTAAACCTTGGGCCCGGCCAAGCAGACGAGAAACTGCGGGCGCATTTTGACGATTTGACTGCGTCGCAGGCCTTTGCCGGGCAGACTATTCGCGACGCCGATATGGCCAAGGCTTGCCTGAGTGGCATACTGTTACGGCTCGATTTTCTGGATGGCTCGCACCGCATCAGCCAGGGGATCGACACGCCAACGGGCAGCTTCTGGCACGGGATTATGCACCGCCGCGAGCCGGATTACGGCAATGCGAAATACTGGTTTCGCAACGTCGGGGCACATCCGGTGCTTGATGCATTGGCGGACGAATTTCCCGGGTTCGATGCGTTCAGTTTTCTGGACGACGTGAAGGCCGCGCTGGGCACTGGCACCGAGAAGGAATCCCGCTGCCGGATGATTCAGCAACGTGAGTTCGAGTTGCTTTTTGACTACAGCTACCGTGGGGCGGTGAGCTGACTTTGCATTACTGCACAGTAATCGTTTCGGAGTCGAAGCCACGCGCGTGGACGTGTGAAGCGAGCTGCCGGAGGTCAATCTGGTCGCCGACTTCGACTCCATAGGCCTCGAACCAGCCTTGATTCATTTCCAGCGCGAACTGGATATCTGCGCGGCTAGATGGCGCGCCGGACTCGTCCAAGGGCTCCATTTGGTGAATCTCCTGGATGACGCCGTCCGGAGTGATGTAGGCAATATCGAGCGGGATATACGTGTTGCGCATCCAGAAGCGCTGAGGGCGCGGCTGGGCGAACACGAAAATCATGCCGTCATGCTCGGGCATGTTTTGGCGGTGCATGAGGCCAGTCGCCATTTCCGTATCGGTGATTGCGAGCTGAACATTCGTCAGGCGCTCGCCCACTTGTAGCGGAAAATAGGTGTCCACCGGCGCAACTTGGCGTGGCGCGGATTCAGATTCGGGCGCAGTGGACTCAGGCGCATTGGCGGGGCCGGGGCGGCAGGCTACAAGCAAGGCGAGAGGCAGGAACAGCAGGGCTCGAATCATGGCGTGGTTCTTTAGTGGGGCAGCGCAGGCTTGCCAATGCGAAACTCCCGGTCCTTCATCGCAGGGATGGCCGAAACGCACAACAAAGCCTTGTTCCTCGACCGCGACGGCACGCTTAATGTCGACACCTGTTACGTCTGCGAACCCGATAAAATGATCCTCATTCCGGGGGTTCGAGACGCCCTTGTGCGGGCCCGTGCGATGGGATTTCGTTTTTACATGGTGACCAATCAAAGTGGCGTGGGGCGCGGTTACTTCACGATAGACGATGTCCATGCCTGCAATCGTCGCCTGTTGGAGATGCTGGACCTCGGCGAGGACCTCTTTGCCGGTATCTGTATTGCTCCCGAGCACCCCGACGAGCCAGGGGAATACCGTAAGCCTTCACCGAAATATCTGCTCGAAATGATCACGCGGGACCAGCTTGACCCCGCGCAATGCTACATGCTGGGCGACCGCCGCAGCGACTGGCAATGCGGCCTCAATGCTGGTGTTAACCCCGTGGCCCTGCGCACTGGCAATGATTTCGACTCCAAGGCGGAAGCGTTGATTGCGGAGCACGGCATCCCGGTCTGGGATTCGCTGGCGGAGTTTGTCTCCGCGCTTGAGCGTGGAGGAGATGGAAGAGATTGAGGAGATTAAAGGAAAAAGATTAAAAATTAAAGGGCGTGACGCAAGGCGGGCCAAAGCCGATACCGCGCATTGCGCCAGAGGGTAGGGAGGCTTGGCCTCAAGCCTCCGCCGCGTCACGGAAGCTGCACGTGTCACCACACACAAAGGTAGGGCGCAGCCTCCAGGCAAGCCGCCGCGTCACGAATTGTCGTTGGGCCAAGCCACCGCTTCACGCATATGATTGTACCACCGCGGATGCCGGATGCCGGCGTGGTGACGCACGGAGGGCTGAGGCCAGCCCTCCCTACCTGCTCATCGGGTGAGTTTATCCTGAATCTGGAGGCTTGGGCTGGAGGTTGCGGCTTGCCTGCTTGCTTGCGTGACGCAGCGGCTTGCCTGGAGGCTGCGCCCTACCTTTTGCGAACTTGAATGAGGAAAAAAAACCGGCGCTCCTTTTCAGGAACGCCGGTTGAAATTTTGCTCGAGTGGCAAACGCGGCCATTGCCGCATCTCCGGTGAAGCGGGACGCTTCTAGAGCTTGCCGCCGTAGATTGCGTCTTCGCCGAGCTCTTCTTCGATGCGGAGGAGCTGGTTGTATTTCGCAATACGATCGGAGCGGGAGAGGGAGCCGGTCTTGATTTGACCACAGTTCGTTGCCACAGCGATGTCGGCAATGGTGTAGTCTTCGGTTTCGCCCGAGCGGTGCGAGAGCACGCTGGTGTAGCCGTTTTCCTTGGCCATTTCGACGGCGTCGAGGGTTTCGGTAAGCGAGCCGATCTGGTTGACCTTGACGAGGATCGAGTTGGCAACGCCGAGATCGATGCCCTTCTTGAGGAACTTCGTGTTGGTGACGAAAAGGTCGTCGCCGACGAGCTGAGTGGTGTCGCCGATTGCGTCGGTGAGCTTCTTCCAGCCGTCCCAGTCGTTTTCGTCGCAGCCGTCTTCGATGGAGCGGATCGGGTACTTCTTGCCGAGTTCAGCGTAGAAAGCCACGAGTTCGTCGCTGCTCATTTCCTTACCGCTGGACTTCTTGAAGACATACTTGCCCTTCTTCTTGTCGTAGAACTCGGAGGAGGCGACGTCCAGAGCGAAGACAATGTCCTTACCGAGCTTGTAGCCAGCATCCTTAATGGCCTGCGCAATGGCGTCCATCGCAGCCTCGGTGGACTCGATGTTCGGGGCGAAGCCGCCTTCGTCACCAACCGCAGTGGACATGCCCATACCCTTAAGCACCTTCTTGAGGGCGTGGAAAGTTTCGGCACCGTAGCGGAGCGCTTCGCGGAAGGTCGGCGCGCCGATCGGCATGATCATGAATTCCTGGAAGTCGATCGGAGCATCGGAGTGCGCGCCGCCGTTCATGATGTTCATCATGGGAACGGGGAGAACCTTGGCATTAGGGCCGCCAACATACTTGTAGAGCGGCAGGCCGAGGGTTTCGGCTGCAGCTTTGGCGGTTGCCAGCGAGACGCCGAGGATGGCGTTGGCACCGAGGTTCTTCTTGTTCGCGGTGCCGTCGATTTCGAGCATCATCTTGTCAACGCCGACCTGGTCGCAGGCGTCCAAGCCGATCAGCTCAGGAGCGATCTGCGTGTTGACGTTTTCAACGGCCTTGATGACGCCCTTTCCGAGGTAACGGCCCTTGCGGTCGAAACCTTTCGGGAAGTCCTTGGCGGACAAAGCGCCGTCGCGCATTTCAAGAGCTTCGTGTTCGCCGGTGGAGGCACCGCTGGGTACCGCCGCGCGACCGATGACGCCGCTTTCGAGCTCGACATCGACCTCAACGGTCGGATTGCCGCGCGAATCCATAATTTCACGTGCGTGGATATCTACGATAGTGGTCATAGTAAGGATTGCTGATAGACCCGCGGACGCGGGAGTCAATGGCATTCGCAAATCCGTTAGCAAACGATAGGCATCGTGTGGACGGATTATCAATCGTGCTAATACCAAACAGTCGTCTTGGCTGGTGAAAATAAACCGGCGGTCGTTGCTAGACCGCCGGTTCAAAGAGGCGCCGCGTCAGGAGAGTGGTAATAGAGGGGGGAATTACCAGACTAACTAACTAACGCAAAATACCTGACGTGGCGCTGAAATTGGTTGGTTACTCGTTAATGGCGACCAAAGCCGGTTTGGCGTTGGCGCTGCGGTAAAAAATGTGCTCACCGATGCGGGTGGTTTTTTCCATATTGCCGGTCCAGTAAGGCGTCTCGCCGCCGTGGTCGGCATGATAATGGTCGGCACCGCCGGTAATATCGGGCAGGGTACCTCGCTCCATTTTTTCAACCAGGCCGTAAGCGGTGTTAAAGGCGATATCGCTCGTCGCACGCTCGATGAGGGGACCGTAGTCGGGCCGGTCGGCCTGGGTTGCGCTGTTGAATGCTGTAAACTGCTTAGGGCGGGCTACGACGCCAACAACCTTGTGGATATCGCCGCCGGCACGGTTATAAATAACGTTTAAAACTGCCTGCATGCCTTCTGGGCCTTCCGAGGCTGCTTCAAGCACTGCGCAAGAAGCCAGCAGGAGGCGCTCGTAATGCGTCAACGGGCCAGATTCATCCGCACGCGCAGCAGCCACTTGCAGCAGCAAGAAGCTCATGAGTGGGACAGCTATTTTACGGTAAAACCGACGTCCGCAGATGTTCTCACTGAAAAATGGAATATGCATTATTTCTACGTGCCGCGCACTAAAGGGATGCCGGATTGGGACATAATACCTGCCATTGAAATGACCAACCATATCCTTCCTGATAATGGTGAACTAACGGGAGACGTGGCTGCGGATGACGATTTAAAGGTTAGCTACAAGATGGCATGGGATACGGAAAACCTCTACCTGCGTGTCGAGGTGGAAGACGACCACTTCGTGACATCGCCTCAACTCTGGGATAAAGCGCAGTCGGAAAATGCGCTCTGGCTGCATGATGGTGCTCTGGAGGTGTATATCGACACTGCAGCTGACGGGCGTAGCAATGCAGAAAAGACTTTTGATGATGATGACTATCGCTACGACTTTGCGATTGCGAAAGATTTGCAGCCTGGCGCGGCAACCGTAAATCGTTTCCGGGCAGTTTATCATCAACTTGCAGATGGAATTCACATGCCAACAAAGGAAGAGGCTGCGGAGAAAGTTATTGCCGATTTTGCAATCACTGATCGTGGTTATTGTTACACCATTATGTTTGGGCAGCGCTACATTGAACCTCTTGCCTTGGAGGTTGGCTTTACCAGCGGTTTCGCAATATATCTTCATGATAAGGACGATGGTGCGCTAGGGTATTGCAGCAAGGGGATGTCTTTGGCATCAGTCCCTGGAGCACGTTGTGACTATAAACCACATCTTTGGCCTCTTATGATACTTTCAGGCAAAACAGCCCTTGAATGAATTTATTATGAACATTGAACAAGATAATGCTCTCCCCGGATCCTGTGCGAGTTATGATTGGCATGGCTATCGTGGTTACGATTTCGAATTGAATGGCTATACTTTAAAGATTATCTGCCCCGAGTATCCGCGGGTTGATAAAGCTTGGGTTTGGAAAACAGAGTTCCTTGGTGCATTTACCGGCGCAGACGTCGCGCTGCTGGGAAAAGGTTTCCATATCGTTCACTTGGAGATATTTAATCAATATGGTTCACCTAAAGCTGTTGCAGCGGGCAAAGGTGTATACGAATTTGTGGTCAGGCAACTTGGATTCTCGGAGAAGGCTTGTTTGTTGGGGATGAGCCGCGGCGGACTGCTCGCTTATAATTGGGCCGCACAAAACCCGGATAAAGTCGCTCTGATTTTCGGTGATAATCCCGTCTGTGATATCAAGAGCTGGCCGGGAGGTTTCGGTGTTGGGCCGGGCTCGGCAGAGGATTGGAGGAAATGCCTGGAGGCCTATGAGTTGACTGATGAGGAAGCGCGTAGCTGGGATAAGAATCCCATCGATCATGTGCCCGTCTTGGTGCAGGCTGGAATTCCTGTATTGCACGTGATCGGTGATGCCGATGTGACCGTGCCGATTGCTGAAAATTCCAACGTGTTGCGGGATGCTTACAAAAAGCATGGAGGCCATTACGAGGAGGTCATTAAGCTTGGTGGGGGACACCATCCACATGGTCTTCCTGATGATCCTGAGCCTATTGTCGATTTCTTTGAGCGTATGCTCGAAAAAGAAGTGTAGAGCGCAATTTTATGTTAACAATTCAACAAAACACTAGCCGACAAGCGCATGAACTATCCGGGTTTTTTCGTTTTAAAGCGGACTGGGTTGGTCAAGGTGATGTTGATTCTTGGCAACATGGATTGGAAGGTGATGTCGTAGAGCTTGCGGTGCCTGGCAGTTGGAATGAGCAGCGCCGTGAACTCTATGAATTTCACGGCGAAGGCTGGTATGAGCGTTTGATCTTTATTCCAGATAGTTGGCGAGGGCAACGTATTTGGATCCGTATTGGAAGCACTGCAGGCAATGCACGTGTTTGGCTGGATGGAAAGTTGCTCGGTGAGCATATCGGTCCACATCTGCCTTTCGAGTTTGAACTTACGGATGCTGTCCTGTTTGGGCAAACGCAACGTTTGACAATTGCCGTAGACAACACACTGAGGCACTACGATTTGCCGCCGGGGCAGGCTCGTAGTGATGAACAGCGCGCTTTGGGGCACAGTAGTGGTAAGCCGGATGTCGCTTACGACTTTTTTCCGTTTGGTGGGATTCATCGCCCGGTCACATTATACACTACAGGTCCCTGCAAACTGCAGGCATTAAAAATTGAAACAAATTTTGAGGGCAGTGTAGGGCAGCTATATGTAGCTGCGGTAATAGATGGAGCGAACTGCGGTGAGATTGAATTTACCATCGGGGAGCAAACGATTAGCTGTTCAGCCAAGTCCGGGCACGTTGAAGGTGAGCTTCAGATTAAAAATGTCCGCTTGTGGTCACCGGAAGACCCTCATCTTTACTCGCTGGAGGTTGTGGTGCGTTCCGTTGATGGGTTGGTTTTAGATCGGTACTCGCAGCCAGTTGGCGTTCGCACTGTAAGAATCGAGGGCAACCAACTTTTACTCAATGGGAACCCCATTTTCCTGCGAGGTGTTGGAAAACACGAAGATTTCCCAATAATCGGGAAG
>JBNNDZ010000157.1:0-5569 GCA_050285865.1 Puniceicoccales bacterium | reverse complement strand
GCACGCCAATGTGGCTGACGTGGGTTGCCATACGGGCGAGGGTTTTATCCCGGCCGGACTTCAGTGATTCCTCGTCGCCAGTGGCGTCGAAGTGCAGGATGGCGATGCCGTAGCGGAAGCCTTCGGTCCACTCGGTCCATCCGCGCGTGGTGTATTTGCCCTCGACGGTGAACACCGGCGAGCCCTTGGCGTCGTCGTATTCTGAGTCGATCGCGTTGATCTTGGACTTGGCCAGTTCGAACACGTGGTCGAGCTGCGGCTTGAGCGAGGCAATGGTGGGGGCTGATTTTAAGTCGATCATGGGAAGTGAAAAGGTTTTTGGTTTTCGATTTTCAGTTCTCGGTTTTCAGTGTTGCGCGGAAATCGAAAACCGAGAACTGACAACCGATGATTGAAAACTGAACAGGTTAGAATCGGTGCGTTTTCGCGAGGTGAATGATGGTGATTTCGGAGTCTTCGAGGATTTCGTAGGTGTGCTCCAGGGCGGCGTCGAACTTGAGGGCCTGGCCGGGTTCAAGGGTGTGTTTTTCCTGGGGCAGGGAAATGGTCAGCCGGCCAGTGCGCAGCCAGCAGATTTCAAATTCGTCACCGTGGGCCTCGGGCTTTGTGAGGCTCGCGCCGGCCTTCGCAGTCGCGTTGAAACAGTCGATGCCCTTGAAGCTGACGTGGTCGAAGTTGAATGGCCCGGAAACGTAGCTCGTGGATTCCTTGCGGTGGGCGGAGGTGGACTCGGCCAAATTGAGCAAATCCGTCGCCGACAGACCGAAGACCCGCGCGAGTCGGTAGAGGGTGCCGAGCTCAATCATGCTCTGGTTACGCTCCAGCTTGGAGAGCCCGGCGATGGTGATGCCGCACTGCTTGGAAACATCGTCCAACGTCATGCCAGCGCGCTTCCGCAGCTCGCGCACAATGGAAAAATCAAGGGTAGTTTCCGCGCCGGTCATAACGCGAATAATTATCGATACAGGTAAAAATGCAAGTAAAATTTATCTTTTAAAGCAATTTAGGGGGCGGATTTGGTTGGGCCGGGATTGCATGTGCTTACAGTGACTTTATGGCCTTCGGGCATATGAAGTTGGCAATGGCGTTGGGTTATCGGAGATGGAAGATCAATGGGCTGACTTTCGTTACACAAGTGATTTCCGGAACAAGCTTGGGCGATCTCGTGCAAATCGGTATTCACGCGATCCGGCAAATCCTTTGCCGCTTAGGTTCGGGGCCACTACACTGTTGTTTGCCTCACTCGAAGTCACGAAGGCAGGAAGGAATTTGCTTGGGGGCTTGGTGTGAGAAAATACCTCAGCAGCAAGGGGTTTTTGAGTCTTCAGGCACCCGCTTCGCGATTATAGATAACCGGCATTTGGGCCTTCCATTTTTGCCAAGTCGGGCTGTCGTCGATGAGCTCAGCCATGAAGTGGGCGACGTTGATGCGGGAGGTCTTACCGGGGTTGAAGATCGCGCTGCGGGTCGGCGAGGGGTGGGCGTCGTAGGGGGTGACGTCGTTTGCGTCGATGAGCGTGTCCGGGCGGACGACGCTCCACTCGACGGCGTTGTGGCGCGGGCCAACTTGTGTGCGCAGGAAGTCCGCGGCTTGCTCGTTGTCAACGTGAGGCGGGAGCAGGGCGCGGATCAGGCCGACCACGCACTTTTGCGGAAAGGAAACGGGTTCGTCGAGGTCGCGATTGCGGCAACCGGCGGTGTTCATCAGGACGACCTTTACCGGTTGTGTGGGCTGTTGCGACTGAATGGCTTCGCAGACGCGGCGGACGGCGTCGGTGACGAGCCGCCGGGGCTCGCCGTAGATACCTTTCCAGTTCAGGTTGTGCCCCAGGCAGGAGGCAATTGCCCCGCACCCCTGAACGTGGCGCGCGAGGTCGGCATCGCTTAGTGAATGTAGGTCCGCCTCGGTGATTTCGAGGGCGTCGTGCGCGCCCACGGTGTCGACAAGGCGCTCCCTGGAACGCACAACTGCCCGAACGCGGTGACCGCGTTCGAGCAATTGCCGGGTGAGAAGTCTGCCCGTCGCGCCCGTGGCACCGAGAATGAGTGTGGGCGTAGGCATGGGAATATTTAGTGGACGTTGACCGGGGGCGGTGCAAGGCCCACCCAGATTACGATGCCGTCACCCCCTGGGTTCGCTTGTTGGCCGGCAAGGGGGCGTCCGAACGCGTCGGAGTTAAAGTCAGGCTTCCAGTTGTTGATGTACCAAAGGTTACCTGCGCGGTCGATTTGAACGCTGGTGCTACGCTGGAGCGGTGCGTAGCTTGGGGCCGCGCCGGGGCCATAGAGCGGATCGCCGTTTGCCAGGGTGACGGGTTCACCTGCGGAGGGTAGGGTGTAACCGGTGTCCGGACTGATGCCGTCGCCCATTGTCAGGCCGCGTGGCCAGGCACCAGGGTTGGCACCGCAAAGTTTAGAAACGCGGGTATCGGTGAAGTTGCTACCAACTTCCAGCGGGCCAAAATTAGCGACCCAGATGTTGCCTTCACCGTCGACACAGAGGCCCCAGGGACCATTCACGCCGCCGCCATCGAACGCACCCAACTGAATGCCTTCGGGGCTGAAAGCATATACTTCGCTGGTGCCTTGGGATGCGAGCCAGACATTACCACTTTGGTCAACGGTGACTATCTTGAGTGCCTTGCCTATGCTGACGGAGAAGACTTCTACGACGTTGCCGTCTGCATCGAGCTCATACTTCTTCAAGCTGCTTGGGTTTTGGCCAGCAAGGCCGCCGCCCAGACTGACCCAGGCCGCACCGCCACCGGGCACCGGCGCAATCCCGAACGGGCCGGAGCCATCCGCCGTCAGTTGAAATGTTTGGTCGGTCGGGTCGCCGTTTTTGAAGACCCAGATGCCATTGAGTCCGGCGGGTTCGTCAAGGCCGAGGCTCGCAATCCAGATGTTGCCCAGGGCGTCGTCTTCCACGCCTTGTGCGCGGAAGGGGCCGAAATAGCCGTTGTCGGGGCCGAGTAGGGTTCCGTCGTTTGCGAAAAGCGAAATGCTGCCATTCATTGAGCCGGTGACCGGCGTACGGCTCGGGTAGTAAAGGTCTTTATCCTGGCCCCAGCCGAAGTTGCTCATCCACACGCGGTCCTGCTCATCGACGCATACGCCCCAGCCACCGCCAAGGATGCCACCGCCTTCAAGGATGGAGGGCGGGTTGCCATTGAGGCCGTCCGAGGGCTTGCCGTCGGGCTGCAGGGCGACGTTGAATCGGCCCGAGTTGGGGGTGCCTTGAATGGAGTTATTGGTCACAAAGGCGTAGCCGCGCGAGTCCCAGGAAACGTTGGCTGGGCCGCCGAAGAGCTTGGTCGGGTCGCCGGTATCATTGATCTTGATGCAGATGCTCCAGTTGATCGGCTCTTCTTCGAGGGCGGGCGTGTAGGGCTCGCGAACGGTGGCGAAGCGGTAAATACGGTCGGCGTTGCGGGCCGGGTCGCGGGCGAGGTTGGCCAGGGCTTCAACAACATCACCGGGGGCGCGCTGACCGCGGTCGCGAGTTTGGCGCAGGAAAGCGCTGGTCACGTAGGCATTGCGGGTGCAGTGGTTGACGAGGTTGCCCAGCGTGCGGGTCAGCCGCAGTGAATTGGTTTGGTCGGCATTTGGCGGCGTCAGCAAAACGTCGGAAATTTCTCCCGTGGTCACGTCGGCAATGTTGGCGCTCATCATGGCGGCGATTTGCAGGCGCAGAGCATCGCCGACAATGTCGCCCGAACGAAGAAATTGCGCCATCGAGTAGGCCGATGCCACGGTGGTTAGTTCATTGACGACGATGTTGCCCGGGAGTTCTTGGCCAAGAATGGCCATGTAACGCACCCGGGGGCGAATCTCCGCCGTGACGAAGAAAATGCTGTCGGTGAAATCCTTGCCGACGCTGATAGAGAAATTACCGGATTGATCGGTTTCGGCGGTGCCGAGGAGAACCGGAGTCAGTGTCGAGGCTTCGTAGAGGGAGACATCCACCTTGCTGACTATACGCGTGCTGCGGACGTCGGCGACTTCCAACGTGCCGTTGAGCGTGTAAGGCTGGGCCTGAGCGAGCGTGGTGATGAACAGTGTGACGATGGCTAGTCCAAGGAATTGCTTGGCCATGCGGAGGGCGGTATGTCGCATAGTCTTAGTCTTTTTGAAGTGAGTTGTAGCAGGCGTCAGGAAAGGAAATGTAACGTGTTGTATACATTGATTGAAAGCAGAAATATTGGCATTGGGACTTTCCTGGGCTATTTTTAGTGGGGATGTCAGGGTAAAGTTCTATTCCCGAGGCTTGCCTTTGGGCAGGTTTCGCTTCTGCCTTGCGGGGAAATGCTTCCAGACCTCTTACCGATTCTGCCATTTACTCGTCCCGCGCATGGGCGGGTGACCCTGCCTGGCTCCAAGAGCATCACGAATCGCGCCCTCATTCTCGCGGCGCTCTCGAAGGAGTCGCTCACGCTGGAAGCAGCGCTGTTTTCCGATGACACCCGCATCATGGCGGCGGCCTTGCGCGAACTTGGCGTAACGGTGGAGGAAGATGCTCCGGGCAAAACGATTTTCATCAAAGGTTGCGGGGGTAAGATTCCCAATGCCGAGGCCAAGCTTTACGTGGGTAATGCCGGCACCGCCGCACGTTTCCTTACCGCGATGCTCGCCCTTCGCGAAGGGGGCATGTATCACATCGATGGCAGCGAGGCTATGCGCAAGCGCCCCATGAAGGGCCTGCTCGATGCGCTCGTCGCCCACGGCGCGGCGGAGGTCGAATACCACGGGAAGGAAGGTTATTTCCCGCTGACGTTAAAGACGAAGGGCATGCCCGGAGGTGAATTGTCTGTCGATGCCTCGGCCAGCAGCCAGATTTTGTCCGCCTTGCTGATGATTGCTCCGCTCGCGCAGGGGCCGTTGACGCTTACCCTTGCGGGCGAGACGGTTTCGCATCCGTTCATCGGTATGACACTGGCCATGATGGAGCAGTTCGGCGTGCGGGCTCAGGGTGAGTCCGATACTGGTCCTTTCCAGTTTGCTGCGTCAGGCGGTTACTATTTCCCGCGCCCGGCTTACGTGGTGGAGCCCGATGCCACGGCGGCGAGTTACTTTGCCATGTTGCCGTGGGTCGTCGGCGGTTCGCTCGCGCTGGAGCGCTGTTATGGCGTGGGTTTACAGGGCGATATCCGTTTCGTCGATGTGCTGGGTCACCTTGGTGCGTTTTTCAACATCGAGGGCAATGACCTCGTGGCCGAGTTCCGCGAACGCAAAACCGACGGTCTCACCGAGAATTTCAATCCGATCTCGGATACCTTCCTGACCCTGGCAGCAGTTACACCGTTACTGGATGGGCCGACGACGATTTCCGGCATCGCCCACACGCGTCATCAGGAAACAGACCGCATCGCGGCCATGGCCACTGAACTCCGCAAGCTGGGGCAACGCGTGGATGAAACACCGGACAGCCTGACTGTTTATCCGAACCGCGACGCCTTGGTGGAGTTGACCCATGAAGCTCCGGCAGTAATTCACACCTACGAGGACCACCGGGTCGCAATGAGCTTCGGCATCCTCGGCAGCTTCGATCTCCATGGAGACGGCCGTTCCT
>JBNNDZ010000156.1:0-5582 GCA_050285865.1 Puniceicoccales bacterium | reverse complement strand
CCCAACTCGAAAAATGAGCCAGACAGCAACAACCAAGCGCTACCGCGCGACCTTCATCCTTGATACCCGCAACTACACCGAAGCGATCGAAACACTGATCGATTCGATCAAGGAGCAAATCGCATCGACTGGTGCGAACGTTACCGACGTCGACAACCTCGGCACCAAGGAGTTCATCCGCGTCACCGACCGTAAGTTCCCGGCCGGTATCTACGTGCAATACACCCTCGAAGCTGAGTCGTCCGTTCCTGCTCAAATCCATGAGCGTTTCCGCCTCGACCGCACGGTGAACCGCATCGTGGTTCAATCAGCTTAAAGGAGCCTCAGACTCCTGTTTATCCGTTTTCGGTTGTCGGTTTTCAGTATGCGCTTCGGCGTTGCAAACTGAAAACTGGACAACCGGGAACAGGTAAACTCTAATGCTCTTATGGCCTCCTTTAACAAAGTTATCCTGATGGGCAACCTCGTCGCGGACCCCGAAATGCGGGTCACGCCGGGTGGAATGTCGATCTGCAAGTTCACCCTCGCAGTTAATCGGCAGTTCAGCACGAAGGAGGGTGAGCAGCGCGAAGAGGTCGCCTATGTCGATGTCGACTCCTTCGGACGCAGTGCGGAGGTCATTTCCAAGTATCTGGGGAAGGGTAGCCCAATCCTCGTGGAGGGGCGTCTGCGTCAGGACAAGTGGGAAAACCAACAGGGTGAAAAGCGCAGCAAACTCATGGTAGTTTGCGAATCATTCAAATTTGTCGGTGGCCGTGATTCCGAGAGTGGAGGTGGCGGGGACGACTCAGGTTACGAGCGCAATTCACCGCCCCCACGGCAAACCAAGTCCGCCGCCCAGCCTGCTGCGGATGACGGCATTGACGAAGACGTGCCATTCTAAGGTCGTCGTATGGCCAAGCGCACTGGCAACCTGGGTATCCCAATTATCATCGGCGCTGCGGTGCTATTTATCGTCAGCGCACTGGGGCTCGTGCCCGCCTTTAAAGGCAAGGCTGCACTCCTTCACTTTCCCGCGTTAATTATCGCAGTTTTCAACCTTGGGCTGGGCTTGGCGGTCTGGAAATCACGCCAAAACGATTAATCCTTTACGCGCGAAACAATTTTCGGAAAATAATGTTTTCCAGCATGATGAAACTTCACCTGAATCTGCGCGCACTCCTTGCTATCATCGTTTTGTCGCCCGCCGTGGCCACCGTTGCAGCGATGGACGACGCGCGTGAGTCATTGCTGAAAAGCTCACCTTTTGTTCCCTACAAGGAGCCTGTTCCGGAAACCGTTGCGCCGCCGCCACCCGCGCCGGTTGTTGGTCCGCTGAGCCGGGAGCTTGTGTTCAATGGTGTGCTCGATATCGGCGGCGAAACCCTTTTTAGCATCTTTGATAAGTCCTTGAATCAGAGCCTTTTGCTCAGCATGAATGAAGCCGGGTCACGTTTTTCGGTGATCAGTTTCAATGCCTCGGGGGACCGGTCGATTCAGGTCAAATCGGGCTCACGCGTGGAAACGCTTTCCCTGGCAACCTCCGATGGTTCGCCAATTCCCACCACGATGCCAACGGCAAGTCGTAATATCGACAACAACCTGCGCCCCAGTGCCACGGTGTCCGGTAGTAATGAAACTGCCGAGCGCCGCCCACCTCAGGTTCCACGCCGCCGCATCATCCCTCGCCGCCGCGGCCCAACTGAGGGCGAATAAATTTCCCCCCGACCATTGTCGGATTCTGTGCGGGGGAGTAGCTCAGTTGGTTAGAGCGCTTGCTTCACACGCAAGAGGTCCCGGGTTCGAGTCCCGGCTTTCCCACCAGTTCTTGAAACCTTACGCAGTCGGTTATGCTGGTTCGTCTACTGCGCCACCGCGTGAGCGCAGTTCAGCAAGGTAGGCGTCTTCATCGACTGGAAGGGTGACCCATTCGTTGCGCCAGGCGGACAGGTGCATCGCGTTGGCTAGCTCCACGCCGCGAATGCCTTCCTCGCCGGGTGCGAGCAAATCGACCTTGTCGCGGATGGCCTCCAGCCAGTTGCGTAGAACGGTTTCATGCTGCTTGACGACTGCTCCGACGGTGGGAATTTCGCATTCCCAAAATTCAGGCCTTTCCCATGAGCTCTGGGATGACTTGCGGTGCTCGCTTACCAAACCCGGGATTTTGCGCAAATGCAGTTTTCCGCTTTCGAAAAGGATGGTTCCTGAGTCCCCCACGATTTCCAGCCGGTTAAATCCGGGCGCTTCGCCCGTGCTCGTGGTGAAGACACCCGTTGCGCCATTGGGGAATTCCATTAGGGCAGTGACGGCGTCTTCCGTTTCGATCTCATGAAAACGACCAAATTGGCAATGGGCAAAAATGCGTGCAGGCATACCGCAGAACCACTGGAGCAGGTCCAATTGATGCGGACATTGATTCACCAGCACGCCGCCGCCTTCGCCCGCCCAGGTGCCGCGCCAACCGCCGGCGCGGTAGTAGGCTTCGGTCCGGTACCAATCGGTAATCGTCCAAGCCATGCGCTGGATTTCGCCAATTTCCCCACCCTGGCAAAGTTCGCGGATTTTACGGTGGGCCGGCTCGGCACGCTGATTGAACATTACGCCGAAGATGCGGTCGCTTTGGGAGGCGACTTCGTTCATTTCCCGGACTTGCTTCGAATAAACACCTGCCGGCTTCTCGATCATTACATGCAGCCCGGCGCGCAGTGCGGCGATCGCTAGCGGGGGGTGCGTGTAATGGATCGTGGTGATGAGGACTGCGTCCACTAAACCGCTGGCGAACATGGACTCGGCATCCGTGAAGCCTTGCACGCCCGGAAATTCTTCCGTGAAGGACTCCACCGCTTTGGGTTGGATATCGCAACCAGCGGTCAAGGTCGCCAGCGACGGCATTTTCAGGAGATTTCTGGTGTGATTACGTGCCATCCCTCCAAGACCGACTATGCCGATACGAATGGGGGCGCAGGAATCCGGGGCGGGTGTCTTCTGTTCCATGTCCTTGACGATCAGTCAGCTTTAGAAGGGCAACTGCGTCAATTTCATTGTGAAAGATCGGAAAAATGCCCTGAAAGTTGAAAAAATCGTCAAATTCTGAAACGTACGTTTGAACGTGGGGTTAGTTTTGCTTGTCGAAATGATAAAAGCAGCTATTATGGGGAACAATCTCGCGCTGCATAACTCTAAGGAGGAAGCGATGACTGAAAGAAACGAACAAGCCCAAGCCGACGCGTTATTGCTCGAACGCTACCGTAGTGGGGACTCTGCTGCCTTTAATGAGGTAGTTTCGCGCTATTGGGACCGCATTTTTGCGCGCGCCTTCCATTTGCTCAAGAATCGGGAAGACGCCGAGGAAATTGCGCAAGATACTTTTGTCCGTGCCCAAAAGGGCCTGGAAAATTTCCGCGGGGATTCGTCATTCTCGACCTGGCTCTACCAGATCGCCACGAATCTCTCGCACAACCGTTACTGGTATTGGTTCCGCCGCAAGCGGAGCGCATCAGTTTCGCTGGACCAAACCCTCGGTGATGACACCACTTCGACGTTGGAAGATATTCTTCCAGCCGAAGGTGAAGACCCGGGCGAGGCCACATTGACCAATGAATTTGTGCAGGAAGTATCGATCCGCATGAAGGATTTGAACCCGAAGCACCGGGAAATCCTCGAGCTGCGGAACGTTTACAACCTTTCTTATGAAGAAATTGCCGATGAGCTTAGCATCAGTGTCGGCACTGTAAAAAGCCGCATCGCACGGGCGCGCGAAAGCCTGCGCGAAAAGCTGGGCAAGGACTTTGAATGACCAACGCGCGATTTAAAGAATTAGTTAATCTGTTTCTCGATCGCGAGATCAGCCCGCGCGATCTCGAGTGCTTACGCCGCGAACTTGGTTCGGCAGAGCGTAAAGAAGAATTCCAAGAGCTCCGCCGGATCCATACGGCGGAGAAGCAGGCCATCGCGATGTTGTCGGGGGGCAAATGCGAACCACGCCAGCGTAGCATCTCCAAGCGTGCCTGTGACGCGATCAACGATGCCCGAGTCGGCTTTGAAGAGCGCCGCAAGGGGCTCGTTCTGTTGAGTCAATTTACCGCAGCCACCGCAGCCATTGCGATGACGGTTGGTTTCGTCTATCGAGGCTCAGTTGAAGCCCTTGGCGTTGAAGAAGATCCCAATGCCCGTCTGGTCCAAGCCAACGGTATTCGTTTTCAGCCACGTGCCACGGCGGCACCGACGGCGTCCATTCAACGTATTCTGGTGGACCGCCAAGGGCGCGCGATTGCCCTTGTGTCGATCGATCAGAGCGAAAACGTCGATGTCCAGCCTATGCAAACGGTTAGCGAAGGCGGTATTTTCTCTCTCGGTAAGGCATTGGAGTCCATCAAGCCGGAATTCCCCACTTGTAGTGAGCTAATGGAGTCGGCTCCAGCGAGCAATCTAACCGTTTACGAACTTCCGGGCACCTCAGCTCCGATTGTCTTTGCCGAAGATCAACGCGGTGCTGGCAAGGTCGTTGGCTTCGCGTATTAGCCTGGTTTTTGCGAAGCCCGTTTGGGCGGAGATCCGATGGTAGCGGCCGACATCTTTGTCGGCTTTTTTGTTTCCAGCTCGGCGTGTGTCGATGAACGGATTGGCCGTTTACGATAGAGCGCCGCGAATCAATGCCTCGGTCGACGCATCGTCTCCCAAAGCCTTGATTGCCTTACGGACCGATTTGTCGGCGTCGGCGAGCTTGTAACCCAGCGCAACGAGCGCTGAAATGGCGTCCTGAATGTTGTTGGCCTCCGTTGAGGCTCCGGTGGCAAGATCGATGCCGGTCGCACCGCCACCAGCCGGAAGGCCCACTTTGTCCCGCAGTTCTATAACGAGTCGTTCTGCCGTTTTTTTACCGATACCGGGACATTTGGAAAGCAGGGCAACGTCGCCATCGGCAATGGCCTGGCGCAGTAGTGGCACGCTCAGCTTGCTTAGGATGCTGACGGCAATCTTGGGCCCGATTCCGGATACCTTTTCCACCAGAAGCCGGAAGAAATCGCGCTCGTCGGTCGTCGCGAAGCCATACAAGCTCTGCGAATCCTCACGGTAGACGGGCACGGTCCACACCTTCACGGTTCCACCAACCGGAGGCAGCTTCTCGGCGGTGGTAACGGGCACCGTCAATTCATAGCCAACGCCGTTGATGTCGATTACCGCGCTCACGGGCGTGGCATCGGCTAGTTTCCCCTGCAAATAGGCGATCATGGATTGCAATAGCCGCAAAAAAGCGGCCAGGGCACAAAGCAAAATTTACGGTGAATGACGTCAGCTACACGCCAATCGGAGATATCCGACGTAGAAGCGGCATCTTGCCGCTTCTACACGATTGCTCTACGCCAGTTACCCGCGTAGCCCGAGCACGTCTTCCATATTGTAGCAGGCTGGTGACTTGCCGATGGCCCACTTGGCGGCGTGAAGGGCACCGCGGGCGAAGATGCCACGGTCCTCGGCGTGGTGGGAGAGGGACAGTCGTTCGTGGGGGCCGGCGAAGAGCACCGCGTGGTCGCCGACACTAGAACCACCGCGGACGGCGTGGACCCCGACATCTGCCAGTGGGCGTGCGCCCACCAGATCGG
>JBNNDZ010000155.1:0-4334 GCA_050285865.1 Puniceicoccales bacterium | reverse complement strand
TCGCGGAAATGCCCCAAACAAGCCAATAGTTACTACGAAAGCGGTGATCGACAGCGGCAGCGATCCACGCGAGAAATGCGTGGCGTCGTAATAGAAATACGCAGCAAGGACCAGCCCTGCCATTCTCAATGGCCACGCCAGCCCAGCATTGCCCGATGGCTGGAAATCAGTTTGGTTTGAACTCATCGGGATAATAGATTGCGATGGGCACGCGGGTTAATTCATGTGAATCCAAATCGAATTGCAGCGTCCAGACCTCCACCCCAATCGGTCGCCCCAGTTCCGCACCCAGGCGTTGGGAAACACGCTCCAGATTACGTTCGCCACTGGCGAACTGTACTTGAACGGCGGCTTCCCGAACTGGTTCGGTTAACGGGATGAATTCTCCGCCTTCACCTCGGAAAATTACAGTTTTCTTCGACGGATGATATTCGGAATACATGCCAAAGCCGCCCCCCTTCCAGCGGGTCCATCCATGTTGATGAACCTGATAGAAATGAACGCCAGCCACCACTGACATCAGTGCAGGAACGAGCCAGTAGCGTAATTTATTCATGATCCAATGCCGGGGTAGGCCTAAACGCTCACGGCCACACCCACTAAGCCCAGTACCAAAAAGGCAACGATGCAAATCACGATTTGGGCGACAATGGATAGAATGTAAATTTGGCAACCTTTGAGGAAGCCTTCTCCATATACCGCCCCCACAACGAGACCATTCAGAGCAACACCTATAATCGCCCCGATGATGTTACCAAAGCCCGGCATGATTGAACCTGCCCCGCCGAGTAAGCCAATTACCAGCCAGCTCAGGA
The DNA here is from genome assembly GCA_050285865.1 of Puniceicoccales bacterium. Classification (GTDB taxonomy): domain Bacteria; phylum Verrucomicrobiota; class Verrucomicrobiia; order Opitutales; family Cerasicoccaceae; genus Cerasicoccus. The sequence goes on along the minus strand of JBNNDZ010000155.1, from coordinate 3,519 downwards.
ATAGCGCGACCAAAGCACGGGCGATGGTGTTTTTGCTTTTGGCCACCCCTGCCCAGCTCGCCCCGATGCGCAGAAACAAGGTGGCGAACCACAAAAGGAAAATCACCAGTAGGACGAGGATACACAGCGAGAGTAGATCATTCATAAGTGATCATGCTGTAGATGAGTGTCCTTGAAATAAAGTCCCGATTCGCGGTTATTAGCTGGCGATAACCAGAATAAAACGGCATCTGAATCCTCTATACGGACAACTATGATCGCTAGAAAACTTGCTTGCGCCAGCATCTGCCTGGGCTGTCTTCACCCTGCCCTTGCAGATTTAGCCTCGGACATTCAGTCCATCGTCGCGCAGCATCAGGATACCACCGGCATTCCAGGCGTCATTGTTGGTGTTTGGCGAGGCGACACCCCGGTCACCGTCTTCACCCGAGGCTTCGGTAATGTCGATTCCAGCACACCGATTCAGACCACCGACCACACGCGAATGGGCAGCATCACCAAGTCCTTCACGGTGACGCGTATCATGCAGTTGGCCCAGGATGGTCTGATTAGCCTGGACGATCCGATCAGCCAATATGTGCCCTCGGTGCAAAACGGTTCCGCCACCCTGCGCCAACTGGCAAACATGACCAGTGGTATCTACAACTATACCGCCGATACCGCCTTTGCCGAAGCGCTCTTTGACGACCTCAACCGCGAGTGGACACCGCAGCAATTGATCGATGTCGCAAATAGTAATGCGCCTCGTTTCACCCCCGGAGAGCGTTGGGAATACTCCAATACCAACACGGTTCTGCTGGGCATGGTTGTTGAGCAGGTTACCGGGACATCGCTCGCCGAGGACATTACTACGAATTTGCTGACGCCCCTTGGGCTCAACAACACCTATTACCCGACCGACTCCGCCATGCCGTCACCCTACGCGCACGGCTACATTGAGATTCCCGAAGGCTATGAAGACATCACGCAGATGAATCCGTCTTCGTCGGCTGGTGCCGGTGCCATGGTTGGCAGTTTGGAAGACCTGCGCAGTTGGGCGGAAATTCTCGCTACCGGTGCTAATATACTGTCGCCCGAGTTTCAGGCTGTACGCCTGCAAATGCTTCCCGCTGATAGCATCATCGACGGCCCGGAGTATGATTTCTACGGCTTGGGCATCGGGGAAATCGATGGCTGGTTCGGGCACACCGGTGCGTATCTCGGCTACCAGTCGCTCGCGCTCTACGACCCCGTCAATGACCAGACAACTGTCATCTTGACGAACCTCATGTATGGCCCGCATATCCCCACGGATATCTTCCGTGAGATCTCGCCCCTACTCGTCCCCGAGCCCATGCACTATACCGTATTTATCGGCCTGGCCGGGCTGACTGTTGCAAGAATCAAGCGCCGAAAAGCGCGTAAGGCGGTTTAATAACTCCGCCCTTCGCGCTTTTCAAAGTAGTTGATGAACGCGCGGTTGAGCACCGCGTAGCCACCGGGCGTTGGATAAGCACCAGTGAAATACCAGTCGCCGTGGTTACCGGGACAGCTGGCGTGAAGGTTCTCGATCTTCTGGAAGATGACTTTGATGTCGCCATTCCAAACGCTCTTGGGGGGGCGGACCAATTCAGCGACCTTCGCCGAAATGCGCTCGGGCGTGAAATGATCATAAAGCCGCTGGACGTGGTTGACCATTTCCGAGGCCGGCTTCTCCGCCTGCGCAATGCAGTCCTGGTAGACTTCATTGATAATCCCGGCCGCACCAGATTCCTCCAATAGCGCAACGGTAGCCTGGAAGGCGATGAACTTGCCCATTTCAGACATGTCGATGCCGTAGCAATCCGGGTAACGGATTTGCGGCGCGGTTGAAGCGATAACGATCTGCTTGGGTTCGGTGCGAGACAGAATGCGCAGGATCGAACGCTTCAGCGTCGTGCCGCGCACGATGGAGTCATCGATACAAACGAGGTTGTCGACGCCGGACTCAATTTGCCCGTAAGTGATGTCATACACGTGCGAGGCAAGCTGCACCCGGTTCTGCTCCTGGCTGATGAAGGTGCGCAGCTTGATGTCCTTGTGGGCAATTTTTTCGCCTCGCGGTCAGTTGTCCATGATGAGCTCATCAAGCAATTCCTCGGTCATTTCTCCCTTGGCTTGGGCGGCAAGGAGCGCGACCTTCACTTGCTGGCGACGGCGAAGGCGCAGTTCGTCCATCATCCCATAATAGGCGATTTCCGCCGTATTGGGGATGAAACTGAACACGCTGTGTGCGAAATCGCCATCGATGGCTTCAAGCACTTGGTCAACCAAGGCGCCGCCGAGCTTCTTGCGCTCACGGTAGATTTCCGGGTCGTTGCCCCGCGAAAAATAAATGCGCTCAAAAGAGCACGACGCGCGCTCTGGCGCGGCCTCGCGGACTTGCCCGGCAACAAGTTCGCCACTGGCTTTAACCACAACGGCGCTGCCGGGAGCCACCTCCTGCACATCCTCTTCGTGGAGGTCGAAAATGGTCATCAATGCGACGCGCTCCGAGGCAAAGGCCACGACTTCGTCATTCGCAAAATAGTAGGCTGGACGGATGCCTAGGGCATCACGGGTAACAAAGCAGTCACCGTTGCCGATTAGTCCAGCGAGCGTATAACCACCGTCCCAGTCTTCCGCTGCATCGCGCAGGGTCGCAATGAGGTCCATTTTCTCGCTGATGATGCCCGCAATTTTGTCGCTGGGCACACCGCTGTCGCGCAACTCGTGGTAAAGGCGTTGGTGCTCCTCGTCCAAATGATAACCAATCTCTTCGAGGACCGTTTGCGTGTCGGTATTGAAAATCGGATGCGCGCCGCGATTGATCAGCTTGGCGTTAAGGTCTTCAACGTTGGTCATGTTGAAGTTGCCTGCGAGCATCAGGTTGCGGGTCGGCCAGGGACTACGACGGAAGTACGGCTGGCAGACGCTCTTGTCGTAACCACCGGAGGTGCCGTACCGCAGGTGCCCCATCAGGACTTCGCCGCCGAATTCCCAGTTGCGCTTGAAGGTATCCGGGAACTCAGGGACGATCTTGTCCGCCTTGAGCGCCTTGTTGTAGTCCTTCATCACCTTCTTGACGACAGCAGCAATGGGGTTGCGCCCATTGTCACGCTCGCGGGCCATATAGGGCTCCCCGGCGGGCATGTTCAGCTTCACACACCCGATTCCGGCTCCGTCCTGGCCTCGGTTGTGCTGCTTCTCCATCAGCAGGAACAGCTTGTTAAAGCCGTAAAGGATGCTGTCGTACTTGTCTTGGTAAAAATCCAGGGGCTTGAGCAGCCGGACCATGGCAATACCGCACTCGTGCTTGATCGTGTCGCTCATCAGGGAAAAGCCTACTGAAGTAAACGCCGGTTGGAGTCGAACGCCAGCGCTAAATTCAATTGTCGGTTATCGGCTGTCGGTTTTCTGTTTTCGGTTTGAGGATGGAGGCGCGGAGGACGGCGGGCATTAGTAGCTGTGAGCGTGATCGAGCAGGAATTTTGCGTAAGTCCGTGGAACGTGGCCTTGTTC
>JBNNDZ010000154.1:0-8133 GCA_050285865.1 Puniceicoccales bacterium | reverse complement strand
AGTAGGATGGAACTGCCCGATGGGGACATCGGGCGCAACCATGATGCCGATTGGTTTCTGAAAAAAGAACTTCGCTGACACCACACTAGTTCGCTACAATTTCGTAAGGGCCGTCGGTGCGGACGTAGAGGATGGTCGCCTCCTTGCCGGTGGTTGGAAACGTTAGGATCGCGTCGCCAGCAACGCCGATGTAGCTACCGGGATCGAGAGTTTGCACTTCGTCGGATGCTGCATTTATCAGCTTCGGTTGCCCCTGAATCACGACCGCGCGGAATGCAGTACCACCGGTCTTTATCTGTCCCGTGAACCCTGCTGGTAACTTGATAAACGTACCGCTCAGCTTGCCATCTTCCAGGCTTCCCCATAGAAAGGCCACCTGCGCCGGGTTGGCTGCCTTCAGAGTATGCCCCTGATCAACCCAGACGATGTCGGCCGCGTCGAGCCAAACGATATTGGAATGATCGACATTGACTGGCCGCTCACCACTGTCGAAAGCTTCCTCTGACGGCAGAACGAGATACGGACCTTCTTCAATCTCAATGTAGGCCAGCGAGTCCCCTCCTTGTGCTGCAGTGATGTGCACCTCACCCTTAGGCTGAGTCCAAAACGAGCCCGGCGGCATCCACATATTGGCGGCGTCAGGATCATCATTGTGTATGACCCCACGGATCACCACCCCACGATAAGAGACGTTGTGGATGTGCGGCGGCGATTCAAACCCGTCGGTCGGCTTGAGCAGAAAACCAGTCGCACCTTTCGAACTGCGATCGCCCCAAAGCGTCCCAGCCATGGGTGCCAATGCACCGCGCTTGGGGTTAAGGAAGGTCCAGTCGACTTCTGACGCCAGTGTAACTTGGATGTCGTTTTGGGGCGTAGTCTCGGGTTGAGTCTTAGCATGAGCCGCACTGATGAACAGCCCGACGAGAATCGCGGAGGTTGGGAATAGGTGTTTCATAATATGCATTCCACTAAGTTCAGCCAGTGACGGCTAGCAACTTGGCCAGCCGTCACGGCATGCAATTAATTTTCGATAACGACTTTACCCATTCCCTTGCCACTGAGTAGGCGGGCGTAGGCTTGCTCGGCTTCGTCGAGTGTGTAGCGGTTCTCGTCGAGCACCGGTGTTAATTTGCCCGCTTCGACAATATGCGCCAAATCGCGGAGGATAACGGTGTGCGATTCACGCTGAAAGTCATGCAGCATCGGGATCAACATAAAGACGACATGCAGGCTTAGCCCCTTGACGTGCATCGTAGTCAGATCAAGTTCCAGCATCGAGACCGTGCTGGCGACATGTCCATTCAGCGCAGCGGCCTCAAATGATTTCAGCATATTCTCTGAGCCAACCGAATCGAACACGATGTCAAACCCTGCTCCGCCGGTGTGCTTGGCCACGTAATCCTCAACCGACTCAGTCTTGTAGTTGATTGGGGTTGCGCCGAGTTGCTCGATGAGTGCCAGCTGTTTCTCACCGCCTCCCGTGCCATAAACTCTAGCGCCAAAGTGCTTCGCCAACTGTACCGCAATGTGGCCAACGCCTCCCGAGGCGCCATGCACGAGCACCGTTTGGCCGGGCTTTATCAATGATCGCTGGAGGCCTTCATAGGCCGTGATCGCGACCAATGGCAACGCGGCTGCTTCCCGCATGGAGAGGTTTTTCGGCTTATGGGCGATCAACTTGCTGTCCGCGGAAATATACTCAGCAAGTGTGCCGAGCAGATCCGCCAAACCACCCGCGCAGCCGTAAACTTCGTCACCCACGGCATAGCCTTCAACACCTTCGCCGACGGCTTCCACCGTGCCAGCAAAGTCCATCCCGAGAATCGCAGGGAGCTTCGGCGATAGCGGAGAGTCTTCTCCGGCGGCACGGATTTTGGTATCGACTGTATTAACGCTGGATGCGGCAATTTTTACCAGCACATGGTCGGATTTTACTTTTGGGGTGGGAATGTCGGCTGCAGCAAAGGCCGCATTGTCGCCGTATGCGATGAGTTGGATTGCTTTCATAATATGGTCTCCAGATGTGTGTGCTTATTTTGCGCTGCTGAGCGCTTGGTTGATGACAACACCATCGCACCAGGTCATCCGTGCCGCAAACCCCTAGCCTTGTAGGAATATTGGGATTGATTGCACAATTCTTGGAAATGCGCTATTTATGCTAGCCAAGAGTTAACAGAACGAGAAGAAACCCGCTATATTCGGCGAAAGCTGCACTCAGCAAACCAACATTATTACCATGCATACCGAATCAGCACAGAAAGTCTTTGAGATTCACATTGAGGAAATCACGCAGTGGGGAAAGCGCCCGCATAAACACAACTTCTTTGAAATCGTTTATGTCGACAAGGGCACGGGGTTTCAGTGCATCAACCAACACGAAACTCCCTACGAGGAGGGAAACATTTTTCTGCTGCCGCCGCTGGATTGCCACTCATTTCGTATCAGTGAGCCGTCGCGGTTCTATTTCATTCGATTTACCGACCACTACTTTTTGCAGGATGACGGGCTCGCCAAGTACGGTGAATGGTTCGACCGCATTGCCTACATCCTGGCAAACTACAACAAGGTGCCCGGCGACATCATTGCATCGGAACGCGAGCGCTCCTTCATCATCCAGAACATCAAAGCAATCTATCAGGAGTACCCCCTCGCCGACGCCTACTCGGAGTCGATCATTGCCGGAACGATGGCGTCGATCCTCAACATCCTGGCGCGCAGTATTGAGAAGCGCTACGTGGACCAGGCCAACGAAGTCGACCAAAGCTTTGGCGAAATTCTGCGCTATATTAATACGCATATCGCCGAGAAGGAGCTGATTCGCATTCCAGCGTTAGCCGAGCGCTTTGGGATTTCACAAACTTACTTTTCAGAATACTTCAAGAAACAGGCGGGCGACACATTGGCCAACTACATTGTCAAAGCCAAGCTACGCTTGGTGGAAACCAAGGTCCTGCACACCGAGCTTTCTCTAAAGGAGATCGCTTGGCAGCTAAACTTCACCGACAGCAGCCATCTAGCCCGCACCTTCAAGAAAGCCTACGGTATGACGATCAAAGAATTTAAAGAGCGCGACGGGAGAATCTGTACTGCCGCGTAAATGGGCACCTCCGCAACACCTGCCAGGGTCCAGTTGAAACTGGAGCAATTCCACTCACAAAGGACTATAATCTGAATAAACCCGGCATTTCGTCCTCAATCTGCCATCAAAAAAGATCACCGGATAATTGGATAATGATAATATCTCCGGCATATGTAGGCATAAACGCCTCATCCATATTGATAGATGACAAAAAATACCTTTTAACACCTGAATAGGTATAATGAACGATAGAAATGTTTTCTGGTCGCGTGATTCCATAGAGACCTTCGAATTCCGACAGAACGGATTTCAAGTCTCCCAAATTTTTAAGCTTTAATATAGTTGGATGCTCTTTGTTTTCAACTTCGCTAATATAATTTCGATCGAACGCCAACAATATCCGACCATCTTTAGCCAACTTGCCAACCTCATCCGCTCTAAGTGCGAGAAAACGCAGGTCACCGCTAGCATAATTTAAGGCACGGCCTGACAGTTCCATATCATCTCCTGCCTGTGCAGTACTCCCTAACCCAATGATAATTGAAATTAAAAGTGCTCTCATCAAATAGTCCCTCATTTTTTAATCAGATCTTGTGCACGTACATCGCGACCTGCTAGTATATCTGAAACCAACAGCACAGGATACGATGTGATTGCTGCGAAAACGGTAATGTCGAGTGAGTTACAAAAGCGAAATGCACCCATGTGCCCTTAATCTACTGGTGTGGCCACAAATTACCACACGCCAGCAGACCAAGCCAATCCATATCGGCAACAGTTTTGCCAACAGGCACTAATTTGCTTAACGCCAACGTTAATTCGAATAAATTTTTGGCCCTATTCTAACTCCAAACGTTGAGATTTCGCAGCCGAAATTGCCCCCACTTGGTAATATGGTGTTTTAACCAAAAGGTCCGGTTGTGGAGGTGATGCAAAGCCACCCCAAAGAGTCTTCTCCCCCCAATGCCCATGAATAACCCCGCACGGAGCTAATAAGCATTCAAGCGTGTCCATCTCCAGCCAAGTCGCACCGCCAAGAAATCCCCTTCCCTTACCTGACCAAAGGAAAAGGCATTCATCGGAAATCGGGTGTGTGTGAATAAAATCCGCTTCGGGATTCGGCGAATAAGCCAGATTAAACCCAGCTGAACGCGGCCCTGCCCCAGGCCAGACAACCAATCGCGCAGGAATGCCCAAGGCGTCAAAAGGCGCACCCGTAAACATATTAAACAACGCGCCCCGTTCCCGAACTTCGGCCGCCTCCAGATTCCAGGAACGCACATCTTCTTCAGTCTCACGATAGGCCAAGGCCAATGGCGCACACAAGTCACCACTTGAGGCATTCAGTGCTGCACGATAACAGGCCTCGAAATTCATCGTGCCCAGTGCCTCGTTATAAAGTCCCGACCCCGCATAAAGCTCGACTGGCGGCGGAGTTATTTGCGAAACCAGCGACAAAGGCCGCTCCTTACTGCGATTGCGAATGACTCGGCGAGTGCCTTCCGGAAAATACGCAATATCGCCCGGAAGCATGTTCACCCATCGCTCATGCAGCACGACCTCAGCTTCCCCATCGAGGCAGATCATCGCTTCTTCACTGCCGTAATAGGCGTATTCATTACTTTTCTGCCCGGGTTCAAGCGTAAGAACATGAACGCTCTCGGATTGAAAGCCGTTCCCCGGCCATGCAACCAAGCGAGTATGCAAACCATGCAAATCAATGACTGCTCCCTCATTCAGACTGCCAATGGCACCCGAATGGCGAATCTCATCTGCGGTTCGATAACGCGCTAGGTAAGCTTCTTTTTCCATGTGATGATCTCCAAAAAAAAAATCGATTTAGAGAAAAGGTTAACCGAATAGACAAATCAGAGTTCAGCAGGCAGACAATTCCGACGCCGGCGCGTCACTAAGAGAATGCATACCGCACCTCATAACAAGGAATAATATCACGATTTCGGCGCTTAGAGGTTGTCAAGTGCGATGCATCGTCCAGGCATACATGTACTGCAGACAGCTGGATGATGCACTTCGGCAAGCGCGAAGACACAGATCGAATCGGCACGACGCAACAACATAGCCGCACCAAACTTGCTCCAGTCATTAAACCTCAGACATCCGCATAATACCTTATACTGAAATCAGCGCTACATGATTTCATCTGGCAGCTCGTTCAACTGCATGGTATTGGCACCTTTCCGATATTGCTCTAAAGGCTGGTGGTTATCGCCGAGGTCTACCGCCCTGCCCGTTCGCTCACCGATCCAGGTTTCCAATGAATCGAGGTAAAGATACCCCTCTTCCATCGTAGGCTCGATTGCAGTGCCTTCATTAAAGTCATTCCACGTAACCAACTGAATAACCTCCGGATTTCCGTCAAATGCTTGGCTGAACGTATCTTCCCAGATATCAATACCATTACGCGGCGTAACGCGGGGGCCATGCCCCCATCCATTCACCCCACTATCGTCGAAGCCTGGAGCTGCCATGGTCATAAAGAAATCCATTTTGCCTGCGTCCACCATATCGCGCGAGAATTCTGAAAAATCCTGCAGGTATGAATCATCGGCCGTCCACCAGACATACGCACCACCAATCTCTGGATGATACTCAGGGTTCAGGTTCTGCCGCGCGTAGGCTACAGGTTGATGGAGTGCGGCAAATATCTGTGACCATTCATCGGGTAGGATGTTCTGCTTCCCTAACGCGCCCTCACCCCAGAAATTGAATTGGTAGATAAACGGCTGATCCCCCCGGTAAAGATACGCCGGATGGCCTGCATACTCCTCAAGGATGTAATTCAAATCGTCCGTTGCGGTCTCAACAATTTCCGCACGGTTCTTTGGATTTCGGTATGGTGGCCAGTTCAGTTTTTCCTCATAGCAAATCGCGAGCTTCAAGCCAGCAGCTTGCGCCTCATCGAGAAGCATTGGAACAAGCTCGTCTGTATCACTGCCCGGCCCATACCAAATAATGAAAACCGCATCGATGCCAACCGCCTTAGCTAGTTGAAAGTGGTAGCGAACGACTGCTTCATTATCCGAGCTGTAGGCACCAATTAACGGATAATTCAAAGCCGCGACATCGCGCTGACCGCTTTTCAACACCGTTTCCGGATTGTGGCTCACCTGGTCATCTGACCATGCCCAATGTGCCCACTCCTTTTTGCCACGAGTGCTCGTGTGAGGATTATTGAACCAAGGCATGTAATGCATCGCGATCAGCGGAGATTCCGCCCCCGGCTCCCAGACTGGCGCGGATACACTGGCAGGGACCGAGTCATCGCGCGCTTGCCCAGAATCATTAGCGGATTGCGTCGATTGCTCGTCGCAACCACTAAGGCAAAGTGCAACTGGCCACGAGACCAACAGGCTCGTGGAAATCATTGAATGCATTCCCATGGCAATTTGCGCACCGGCCATCAAACCGGTGCGCAGCTGGTTTAACAATTTACTTGCGACGACGGCGCAAGATAGCGATCAGGCCAAGGGCCGCGCCTCCCAATAACGCATAATGGGATGGCTCCGGAACTGCCGCGAACTGGCTGAACTCGAAACCACTATTAGTGTCGCCTTGCAGCCAAATTCGCACTTCATACTCGGCAGCGCTTGGATGGGGCAATGCGACTAAATTGGCGATGTCACTGGAGGCGATGTTGGTGCTGGCACTAAATGAGAAAACTTCAAGTTGACCGAGGTATCCTCCAATATCATTAAACAAATAAATGTCCGTTTTCCATTCGCCGTTACCAACTTGGGCACTTGGGGTAATTTGCAAAATGTTTTCGCCGTCCGCAGCATCGATAGAAAATCTTGGCGAACCGTTATTATACCAGTTTACACCAGCGCCGCTGGAGTTATCATTGCGAGTAGCAGTGAGAATATTGCCAGTAACTGATATGCTTGATTCTTCAACTACCGCCAGATTGTCCGCGTTGGCGAAATCGTCTATAAACGAATCAGAATACGCTAGAGGGGTTGCCGCAATTGCAGCGAGAATAATAGTTTTCATTTGTTATAGGTGAGTTAGGGTTAATTAGGGGATAGGTTCATCGGAATTCGCTAAACCATAAATAGGATAATACACTAAGAATCGTAAGTATTCCAGTATGAAAACAGCTCAATCATATCTTTAATTTCTGAAGGCAAAGTGCCATCCACGATGCGCAAGGTGATTGTTTTCTTTTCATCCGGGAACAAATCAAAGGCATTGTCAGAGGCACGAAAATCCAGCCCTCCTGTAGGCTTCAAGAACACCTGATACGCAATCGCATCAGTGGACAACGTGACCTGAAGCCGCTTATCATCGAGCTTTACTGCATCCATCTTGAACTTCGGAGGTTGAAACTCCAGACGGCGAGGTGCACTGAAGAAAGTCGTGTTCTCGCTGGGTTCCTGATCAGTCGCAGAAAGTCGAGTGCGGAGGATCAAGTCGTCACGCCCGTGAGTTTCGATGAACGAACTCGCATCAACAGTTTCAATCACCTTCGCCTGTCCTGGCGACAACTCAACAGCGCTACCACCGCTTACAAGCATCTTGTTCTCCCGAACACTCCAGAGACCCCAATTGAGCGTTCCCTCAACGGGTTCAACGCCGTCGTATACGGCGTGAATTTCCATGCTATTGATGGTGCTTCGGCGGTAGTTGTTACTCACATAAACCGATTCTTCGCCCAATCGCTTAACGGAAACCAGCAAAGGAGCAAAGAATCGACGAGCCGCATAATGGAGCACCTTCCATCGCCCGCCAAAGTCGAGGCTCGACCAAGAAGCCACCGGCCAGCAATCGTTCAGTTGCCAGTAGAGTGCGCCCATTGTCCTGGGCATATTCCGGCGCATGTGCTCGATGCCAAAACGCAGGCAGTAAGCCTGGTTGAGCTGCGAAAGGTACACCTGCGAAGGATAGTTCTTGGGGAAGCGATACAGCGTTGAAAGGTAATGGAAAATGGTCTCATTGCCGCCACCGTTTTTCTGGTGGTTATCCATCTCAGGGCTGTAGAGATTCGTACTCTTGGTAAACGTTGCGGCAGTTTCCGGCCAGGGATATGACTGCAT
>JBNNDZ010000153.1:0-5878 GCA_050285865.1 Puniceicoccales bacterium | reverse complement strand
ATTAGGGGAAGTCTCGTCCGCCGCCTTTACGGACACTGGTTGGGACGTGAGTGGCCACTCTGAAACGGTTTACAATTATGTGTTGGTGGACAGCTTGCGTAAGGAATTGAAAAAGCCCCTTAGCTACATCAATGACTGGAGCAAGAAGCCGAGGACCGTGTGGTATGATTACTACACGCGGCTCAAGATGCTTTACCGCACAGAGTGGTTCATGATTTTTCTGGGACGCTGCGCTGAGAGCTTCCCGACGTTTCCCTGGGACAAGCGATGGCCGGATTTAGGGCGAAATGCGCAACAACTGGAGGCATTTCGCGAAGCAATACCGGAGAAACTGGAAACGCATTCTGAAATGGCGGTCTGGTTCTCCTGGGAAAGCCCGGTTTATCAGGAGCGAGCACGTGATCGCTACGTGCGGCTTTGGATGACTTGTAATTACAATCTCGTCGAGCAAGGCCTCAAGCGCAGCCGATTTTTTGACTATGTGAGTACGCGGGCGCTTGAATCCGCCAAGGTGAGTGACGGCAAAATTGTTATTTCAGGCACTGAATATCGTCGCCTCGTTCTGCCTTACGCAGCATTGGTTTCAAGCGCGATTTGGAAGAATCTCAAGGCTTGTGCGAAGGTGGGCGTTGAGTTGATTTTCGTGGGGCCGCCACCTAGCCGTTTATGGGACACCGGTGAAGACATCGCCAGCGAGTTTTCAGAACTCCTCGGCGTGGCTCGCGTGGATGACAAATCTTACGACGCCATGCTGACCTCGCAACGCCCAACTCCGAGCCTGTCCGATTGGGAGCCCGAAAAAGCGGATTTCCGTTTACCGATTCAGATCGAATCGGGCGGAGAAGCGTTGCTGGATTTGGAAGGCGACACGATCGGCGTGCGTCGGGGCAATTTGACTTGGTTCACGACTCTGGATCCGCGGGAGATGTTTTACCGGCATGTTCCTGAACTGACGGAAGGCACTCCAGAAGTCAGTCACTACGGCCAGGGCTATTATCGCTGGTATGCCAGTGGTGAGGTTATGGAAGCTGTCATGGTTTGCATAGCGCCAATGTATGAGACCTTACATGAAAGTTTTTATTTGGGTTCCAGTAGCTTCCGGTTAGAGGGCGGCGCTTGGGCGGTTGTTAAAATCTCGGACGAAGGCGTTCAGTTGCTGCTGGCTGACGAGGGCACGAAACTCGAGCAAGCTGATCCTGTCATTGGGTAAGTTCGTATTCTGGCGAAGCGCCAGGGGCGTATACTTATTATGAAACTAACTCACCGAGGGCTCTTGTATAGAACGTTGCTCTTTTTGATGATTCCGATGGCAAGCATGCACGCAATGGACTCCCCAAGTTTTTCTGAATTCGATCAACGCGCTCAGGCGGGCGAATCGCTGACGGTTGCATTCCTTGGTGGTAGTTTGACGTGGGGAGCGCAGGCAAGCGATCCGCTAAAAACTTCCTACCGGGCTTTAATCCAGAAACAACTGAAGACGAAGTATCCGGAGGCGCATTTTACCTTTGTGGATGCGGCAATTGGAGGCACCGGTTCCCAGCTTGGCGCATTTCGTTTGGAACGTGACTTGTTGGCCTATAAGCCAGATTTGGCGTTCCTGGATTTTACCGTTAACGACAGCGCATCAGAAGTCCCCCAGGACGACCGGCTTTCCTCCTACGAATCCCTGGCGAGGCGTATGGTGCAGGTAAATATCCCAGTCGTTCAGGTGATTCTTGCAGTGAAAATGGATGTTGGGCCCAATGCCCGTCCACGTCCGCTTGTCGCGTTGCACGAGGCAATTGGTAAGGCGTATGGTTTACCGTTGGCCGATGCGCAAGCGCACATGTCAGCGAAGGTTCGCAGTGGCGAAGTCACACTGGATGAGCTTTGGGACCTGCCATATGACTCAACTCACCCGGGCGATGCGGGTTACGCATTATATGCTGAGGCCGTTTGGGATGCTTATCTGCAAGCGGTGGAAGAAGGTGTTGTATGTCAGGCGCCAGATGCGATGCTGCACCCTGATCATTACATGGATGTAGATCGTTTTTCATTGGCTTCACTCGACGATCTCCCCAGCGGTTGGCAACGCGGCGTGCCGCATCGCAGCGCGGTCGCCTTCGACTTCGTGTGCTCGCGTTGGATGGATGACCTTGCGACTGCCGAGGCGACGAATGAGGACGCACCCGCTCCGCTGATGCTGAAATTCACCGGTCAGACTGTCCTGCTCTTTGGCGAAGGAACGCCGAAGTCGGGACGTTATTCAGTTCGTATTGATGGTGGCGAGGCAGTTGAGTACAACACGCGTTGCAGCAGCGGCAACATGCGCCATGTCCAGATCGTTGGCATACATTTGGAGCCAGGCGTTGAACATACGATTGAAATAACGCCTCTACTTGAGCCAGGAGAGGAATTACGGCTCAACAGTGTTTGTGTTGCGGGCGGTAACGTGTTAGCCAAGGCGGGAGGACGGCAGGCGCCGCATTTTGAGAATGTCCCCTATGGTCCCCATGAGCGGAACGTGATGGATGTTTGGCTTGCCGATAGTGTGCCACCGACTCCGTGCGTGATCTTCATTCATGGTGGTGGATGGTTGAACGGCGACAAAACGAATGGGGCGAATCCTATACCATATTTAGAGGCAGGCATCTCTTACGTCGCCATCAATTATCGTTTCCTGGAACAGACCGTCATCAACACTCAAAGTGAGCGTGGCGCTGGCGCGATACAACCTCGTGGTGACTATGCCGAGCCTCCAGTTCGCGTTCCGCTTTACGACGCCGCCCGAGCATTGCAGTTTGTCCGCGCAAACGAGGCAGAGTGGAAGATCGATCCGGAACGCATTGGTTTAACGGGTGGCTCCGCTGGCGCCTGCACCTCGCTTTGGCTGGCTTTCCATGGTGACCTCGCCAAACCAGACGCGGATGATCCCATTTTGCGTCAATCAACTCGTGTTCAATGTGTGGCGGTTGAGGGTGCCCAGACGACGCTTGATCCCGAGCAAATCCTGGAGTGGATTCCTAATGCGACCTATGGCGGCCATGCCTTTGGCTATGTTTGGGATCAAAGCGATCCTACGGTTGAGATTCGCAGCTTCGCCGCAGACCGTTCTTCGGTGACTGAATGGATTGCGGAATATTCGCCATACGCATTACTAACTGAAAACGACCCACCTGTTTTCTTGCGCTACAAAGGTGCGCCAGAGAAGGGCAAGGATCAAGATGACGCCACTCATAGCGCAAACTACGGTGCATTACTCGCCGAAAAGCTGGATGCTCAGGGTAGCGATTACGCCTATGTCCATGCAGGTTCGTCTTCGCGTCAATTTTCAAGTGAAGCGGAATTCTTAATTCACCACCTAAAGGAATAGTCAACCGGTTAGTTTCCCAACACGTCAACTGACTGCAATGTTAAGCATCCCAACACCATTTTCCAATCGTGATCAATGATCACGCTTGGGGAGTGCTTATATCAATTCTGATTCGACGCCTAGGGCGTGTTAACGATTTATTTTAGCGATGAGAATTGAGGCGGCGACACAGATGAATGCTTCGAAGACCTTTGCGAGCTTATCGTATCTTGTAGCGATCCTTCGAAAGATTTTGAGTTTTCGGAAAGCCCGCTCAATGCGATTCCTCTCTTTGTATTTATCGTTATCGAAATCGATCTCGGTGGTTCGGTTGGCCTTTAGAGGGATGACAGCTTGATGCCCGTGTTTTTTCAATTTTTGGCGAATTGGGTCCGAGTCATAGGCTTTGTCGGCACTAAGGCTTTGAGCTCGGGGAAAGGCTTCGACGGCGCAGTAGACTGCGTCAAAGGCGACCGAGTCGTGCGTCTGCCCTAGCGTCAGAGCAAAGCGTAGGATCGCGTCTTCGTTACTGCTCAGAGCATGAATCTTGGTGTTCAGTCCACCCCGAGAGCGGCCCAAAGCCTGAGCGCCACCGTTTTTTTGGGCGCGCCAGCGGCGTCCGGGTGCGCCTTGACTGAGGTCGAATCGACAAACAAAGCCCGAGCCTGGACGGCTTCCTATTTTTGCAGAACCAACCACAGCTTGGCCCAAGTCTGGTTCTGCTCCCAGCGACGAAAACGCACATACACGTTGTGCCAATGCCCAAACTGCGGTTGTAAAGCCCGCCACGAACAACCCTCCTTCACCAGATACGCAACTGCGGTCAAAAAGGCACGATCGTCTTGCCGATCCTTCGGGCCTTGGGGGTTGCGAACCTGCTTCAGAGCAGGTTCTATAACGGCCCAAACCTCGTCGCTGAGCCAACGTTGCCGATTGAAGTCGCTTGCTTGGTCTTCCATCAATCAGCATATCGCACACATCTAAAAATTTGTACAGCTAAAAATTGTTAACACGACCTAGAACCCGGGTTTTGCCTGATCCCGCCCTAGCCGTTACCTTCATGACTTTTTCGTCCGCCAGGACTGCACCCAACTGTTCGTCATCTAGGCGGATATTTGTAGCACGCTCGATAGCATCGGATACGTAATTCTCCTTCACTTCCCGGTGCAATTCCTTGAGGCAGTCTGGAATGGTATCAGCTAAGTCATCATACCTACGCAAATCACCACAGCTAACAGTCTCATTGAAAAATACTCTAGCACCATCAAGCCGTACACGATTGTAAGCCGACTCACTCATGACGACCGATAAATTTGTTGGAACATCTACATCGAATTCTCCCTTTGCTGCCGAGCATTCGACAACCTTAAGAAATTCAACCAACTGCATTTGAAGCAGACGCCTCTTTTTCTCTAGGAGACGTTTTTCCTCCAGCTCTCTGGCTCTTTTTCCTCCTTGAGCCGCTGCTCTTCCCGGAACTTCTCCGCTTCTAATCTGTCAGCTTCGCGGCGAAACCTTTCCTTCTCTTCCTTCTGTTTGTGACGCTGCTCTTCTGATGCGGCCTTCTCGGCTTGGAGGGAATCAACAACTGGGCGTAGATCATTCTCAAAATCGAAATTGGATGCGCTGAGTATATTTAACAATTTACCATAAGATTTGCCTTCAAAAGAACTAGCTAATTCTCTGGCGACATTATGACAGAGAAGCTCGAATTCACTGGTTTGCACCACGGATTCGTATGCTTTGTTCCAATGTGCGGCAGCACTTTTATAATCCGAGTATCGGAGAACACATCCAGCAATATTGTATGACGGGTCTTCCACGCGTGAAGTATGGAAAAGATGTTTTAGAAGCGTCAATCATTTCGACCAAGGGCGCGAGCGGGTCAGACAGTAAATTCATCGGAGCTAGCTTAAAATTCTACGATTAGTCACTACGTAAACTGGGCCAGTGAATTCGATTTTTTGCTTGGGTTGACTGCATGATATCGGTTGCTAGGTGATCCCAAGCTTGGAGTCAGTGTTAGGATTTCTTACTGAACGAACTGGATTGATGCCTTGTAGTCCAGTGAGCGATATGGGCGGGCTTATATCGCAGGCATGCCAAAATTTTACCGCATACATGAGGCGGATTATCAGCACTGGAAGTGCAGATGAGGCGTCGGTATAAATTGGATCGCGAAAAAGGATGGCAAATGCAAATCTTTGACGGAGGGTTCGTAAGTGACTAATGGACAGTGTATAATAAAATTCGATGGGCGATATTAGTGGATTCGTGTGTTAGCTGAGATGTGGGCGCGGGCTTCTCCGGCATCTGGTAGCTAAAGAAAAGCCTGCCTTGTGGCAGTGCTTTTATGATGTCAACCGTGGTTGACGTTTAGTTGGCCTCGACGGCGTGATCGAGCAACTGATGGAGGCGTCGTGAGCGGTCAGGGAGCAGGTCGAGGCGGCCCTTGAAGGCCTCCGTGAAAGCGTTTTGCAGGCTCCAGATGTTCCTTGGCTCGAACTCTCGATGTGCGGGTTGTCTCCATTCGCTGAGGACCTTGGG
>JBNNDZ010000152.1:0-8164 GCA_050285865.1 Puniceicoccales bacterium | reverse complement strand
GGTTGTAGGCGTAGACCGCGCATTGGATACGTTGAATGAATCTCTCGCTGAGTTGCGGCCCTATCCCAGCGCGGAGCTATACCTGGTCAGCAGCCGGGGGCGCATTATTGCGACGACCTTGGGGCAGCAGTTTCGCACTTTGCCCATTGACCGCTTTTACGTGGAGAAAAATCCCAACGGCGAAAACCGCGTCATGCTGAATGTCTTCAACCAGAATGACCATGGCATGCTGGAGTTTGATGAAGACCGTGGCGCACGCCTAAGCGGGGAAGGGATTGATATTACTTATCGGGACTTGTTCCACCACCTTTCCCTGTCGCGTCAAAACAGCGCACCAATCCTGTTTGATGATCCGCTGACCGAGGCCCAGTCCTACATCGCCAGTGCCTACATTCCGACTGGTGGGTGGCGGCTCATCATGACGGTGCCCGAAGACGCCATCACCGGGCCAACCTGGGACGATATCCAGCGGGCCATGATCGTTGGCGCTATCGGCATTTTGTCGATGGTCCTTATCATTGTTACCTTCGCGAACCGCTTTAGCGCGCGCATTCGCCACGCCAACGAGCTCGCGCAAGCCGTTGCCTCCGGTGACCTGACCAAAGATGCCCACGTGGAAACCGCCGACGAAACCGGGCAACTGCTCACCGCGATTGACGCGATGGTAGGCAGCCTCAATGCGCTCATTTTGCAGGTGAAGCATTCAACGATTCAACTCGTTTCCACCGCCACACGTATCAGCGGCGCGTCGAAAAGCCAGGAGGGCGCAATTCAGGATTTTGGGGCTTCGACACAGGAAATTGCCACGGCGGTAAATGAAATTTCCGCCACCTCGCGGGAGTTGCTGGACACGATGCGCGATGTATCGGTGTCGGCTAATAAGACGACGCGGACCGCCGAGGAAGGCCGTCGTCAACTCGCGAATATGGGCGCGTCGATGGACAATTTGTCCAATGCCACGAGCTCGATTGCGGCGAAGCTCGCCGTTATCAGCGAGAAGGCGAACAACATCACCAAGGTCGTCACGACGATTGGCAAAGTTTCCGAGCAGACGAATCTGCTGTCGCTCAATGCCGCGATCGAAGCGGAGAAAGCTGGCGAACACGGGCAGGGCTTCGCGGTTGTGGCGCGGGAAATCCGCCGGTTGGCCCACCAGACTGCGCAGGCCACGGTGAATATCGACTCGATGGTCAACGAGATGCAGGCCGCCGTTTCATCCGGTGTCATGGAGATGGACAAGTTTAACGAGTCCGTCCGCAGTGGCGTGGAGGAAGTTGGAGTCCTCGGGCAAAGCCTGGACGAAGTCATCACCAGCGTGCAGAAGGTGGCCCCACGGTTTGTCTCTGTCCGTGAGGGCATGGAGGCGCAAACGCAGGGCGCGCAGCAGATCAGTGAAGCAATGGCGAGCCTCCGCGACGGTGCTCAGCGTACGCAGGATTCGCTCAAGGAATTTGACGAAGCCACCCGCGCGTTGCATGCCGCGGTCAATGGCCTGCGCCGCGAAGTTTCCCGTTTCAAGGTGAAGGACAAGTCCGCAACGGGCGTCACCGGTATGCCTTTCCCAGTGCGCGGGGGTGAGACACCCAAGGCGCGCGCTTTGCCAACGAACGCGCCGTTCCCAATGCGCAGTAAACCCTCGGACAAGACCGACAAAAAGTAACGGGCATGCTGGCGGTTTTGTTCAACTTGGGCGACCAGCGCTTCGCAATCAACGCCGAGCGCGTGGAGATCGTTATCCCGGCTTTGCCGCTGGGCGCAGTCCCCGGAGCGCCTGCATTTGTTGCGGGTCGTTTTCAGTATCGCGGGACCATTGTGCCGGTCATTGATTTGGGGCAATTAATCCTCAAGCGCCCCCTCACGCAGGGGCTCAGCTCGCGCTATTTATTGACGCATTATAAGCGATCGGACGGCAGCGCGACGCTGCTCGGCCTGTGGGCAGAACGTGTCACCGAGACGGCGGAAATTCCCGAGCAGACGCTCGCAGCCAGCGGTGTTACGTTGAAAGATGCAAAGTATCTCGGGCGTGTATTCACCGATGAAGATGGCGCGATAATTCAATGTGTTGAGCCCGCGGATGTTCTCACGGCCGAGGTGCGTGAACTTCTCTTTGATGAATCCGAACCCGCCACCGCGCCGTGAGTTTGCCCACCGACATATCCCGTCGCTTGCTCGACGAGTTCGGTCTCGATGAATCCGTTTTCCGCGGTGCGAGTCTGGACAGTGTTGTGCGTCAGCGAATGGAGGTGTCCGGCGTATACGAGATCCATGATTATTGGGACCGGCTCCGCGATTCCCGCGACGAGTATTTGGCCTTCACCGATCTCATGCTCGTCCCTGAGTCGTGGTTTTTTCGCGATGGCAAACCCTTTGCCTGGCTTGTGTCGTGGCTGCGTGAAAACCGAAAGCCCAAAAACGGGCAGACGCTGCGCATCCTGAGTGTGCCCTGCGCGAGTGGCCAGGAGCCTTACTCTATTGCGATGGCGCTACTGGCGGCGGGCTTTGCGCCGCAAAGTTTCCGTATTGAGGCGGGGGACTTGTCCGAGCGTTTCCTCAAGCAAGCGCGGGAAGGGGTCTACCGGCAAATTGCCTTTCGCGGCGGCATGCACGCGGATTACTCTCATTTCTTTGAGGATGCCGGTGAGGGGCAACGCCGCGTGGTCGATACGGTGCGCAGCCAGGTTCACTTCCAACAACGCAATTTGTTGGCCCCGGATTTCCTCACCGCCGAGTTGCCGTATGACGTCATTTTCTGCCGCAACGTGTTGATTTATTTCAACGGCGACTCACGTCAGCGTGCAGTGGAAAACCTGTTGCGCGGTCTGGTTGAAGGTGGGCTGATCTTTGCCGGACACGCGGATGCGTTGGGCTCGATTACCCCGGAAATGCGGCCCATCGGCCCGGCGGGTGCGTTTTGTTTTCACCGGGTCGTGCCATCGGCCAAGCTGGAGAAAACCGCTGCGCCTGCACCGAAGAGTATGCCGCCGCGACCCGTGGTGGCGCGCCATAAGCCACGTTCTCCTGCCCCACAGAAAGAGCCCGCGAAAGCACCGATAGTGCACTGGGACAACGTACGCGAACTGGCCGATAGCGGGAAACTTGATCAGGCGGAGAAGGCCTGTCGGGAGTTGATGGACACTGCGTCGCCGACGGCGGAAGGCTTTTGTGCGCTGGGGGAAATTTTGACGGGGCAACGTCGCCACCGGGAAGCCGAGACGTGTTTTCGACGAGCGGTTTATTTGGATGCGCGTCATGGCACGGCGTTGCTTTACTTGGCATTGATGGCGGAGCGGCGAGGGGACAATGCCGGGGCTGAGCGATTTCGCCGCCGCGCCAAGGCCGCACAAACAGGAAGCGGGGTTGAGGCATGAGCGAGGAATTTCATGACGAACACCGTGAGGCGATGTTGCGCCTGCTCGACCGTCAACCGCCGGAGGGCTACCTCGAAGAGTGGCGCTTACGGCTGCAAAACGACATGGAGGAACAGGAGCGTGACCGACTGGGCGTGCTCGTCTTCCGCCTATACGAAGAGTGGCTTGCGCTTGATGCACGCACCATCAAGGAGATCACCGCCGAGGCTACGATTCACCGCATTCCGCAGCGCACCAACGATGTCCTTCGCGGCCTGGTGAATGTCCGCGGTGAGTTGCAATTATGCGTATCGCTCCACGCCTTGCTGGGCTTGCAGAATACGGGTGCCGAACAGGTGCTTTCCCGCCGGGTTCACCCGCGGATGATCGTTTTCCAAGGCGATGAAGGTGCATTCGTTTTCCGGGCCGACGAGGTCTACGGCGTTCATGCGCTGGCAACTGACGCGCTCCATGAAAGCCCCGTAACCGTCACCAAGGCGATGGCAACCTACACACGCGGGTTGTTCGATTTGCACGAAATCAAGGTGGGCCTGCTCGACCACGAACTCATTTTCCACAGCCTGAATAAGCAATATCTGTGAGTGACGACGCCCAGAGTTTCCCGATGCTCGACCTCTACCAGCAGGAGGTCGAAACGCAAGGCGCTGCACTGAATGATGGCCTCGTTGAGTGGGAGGCGGACCCGGCTTCGGCGGACATTGACGGGCTGATGCGTGCCGCGCATTCGCTCAAGGGGGCTGCGCGCATCGTGGGTCTGGAAATGGTCGGCAAGGTGGCGCATTCGCTGGAAGATTTGTTCGTTGCCGTGGGCAAAGGCGAGGTCACCCTCGCGCCCGATCAGCTCGATTGGCTGTTTAACGCGGTCGATATTTTAGTCGAATCGGGTAAGCAGGCTGAGGATAAGATGGCGGCCTGGCTGACGGACAATGATGCCTGGGCTGCGGAGGTTCGTAAAGGCCTCGAAGCAGCGATGTCGGGCGAAAGCACTGCACAATCTGCACCGAAGTCCGAGCCTGAACTAAAGCCACAGTCCAAGGCAGAGCCAACACCGGCCGCAGCCAAGTCCGCCCCGATTGGACCCATTGAACCGCCTGCGCAGAAGCCTGAGTTGTCGATGATCGACCTTTACCGCAGTGAGGCCGTTGACCAGATCTCCGCTATGCGGCGTGGCATGGAAAGCCTCGATTTAACATCCGCGGGCAAGGCTGAGCTTGAGCCATTGATGCGGGCCGCGCATTCGCTGAAAGGTGCTGCGCGCATCGTCGGCCTGATGGCAGCGGTGGAGATGGCGGGTTCGCTGGAAAAGATTTTCGATGGCGCGTTGGGAGGCAAATTGACCCTTCCTCCGCAAACGCCGGAAGTGGTCGAAGCTGCGGCAAAATTCCTGGAAACCTTCAACGCCGTTGCCGATGAAGAGCTTGCCGACTGGCCGCAGCGCCACGCCGACGATTATTCGTCGGTCATGCTCGGCTTGCAAAAAGCAGAACGGGGCGAGGCGGATGTCGGAGAATCGGAGCCCGAAGGGACAGATGCCGGCGAGCCCGAGGGGCAAAAGGCGGAAGTCGGAGAGGTGGAAGCTGGAGAGTCCGAGGAGCCGAAGAAAGCAGTGTCCGATCCTCCGATTTCCGAACGCCGCCCCTCCGCCCCTGCGGCACCCAAACCAGCGCAGCCTGCGGCCAAGGGTAACGGCGTGGTGCGTGTGTCGGCGGAGAGCTTGAACCGGCTCATGGGTCTGGCGGCGGAGACCGTCGTGGAGACGGGCCAACTGGAGAATTTCCGGGACACCTTGCTGCGTCTCAAGCAGGCGCAGACGGAATTGAACAGCCGGGTCGATGCCAGCGAACGCATCCTGGACCGTATCGAGTTGGACCCCGAATCGCGGGTGCACTTCGAGCAAATCCGCCAAAGCACGCAGCGCAATCTCGCGTTGGTTCGTGAACAGCTCGACCACTTCGACGCCTTTGCCCGCCGCAATACCTTGCTTTCTGACCGACTTTACCGCGAAGTGCTTTCCAGCCGCATGCGTCCCTTTGCGGACGGCGTGGGCGGCTTTCCGCGGATGGTGCGCGACGTGGCCCGCGAGCTCGGCAAGCAGGTGAAATTTGACATCGAGGGCAAGGACACTCCGGTGGACCGCGATATCCTGGAACGGCTTGAAGCACCCTTGAACCATATCCTCCGCAATGCCTGCGACCACGGCCTTGAAACACCCGAGGAGCGCACGCAGGGCGGCAAGGATGCAGCAGGCTCGCTCACGCTATCTGCGCGCCACAGCTCCGGCATGCTGGTCGTTGAAGTGAAGGACGACGGACGCGGCATCGACTCTGAACGCCTCCGCGGCAAGATCGTGGAGAAGGGCTTTGCGACGGCGGAAATGGTCGCTCAGATGAGCGAAGAGGAAGTCTTGGAATTCTTGTTCTTACCGGGCTTTTCAACGGCAGGCAAAGTGACCGAAATTTCCGGCCGTGGTGTCGGGTTGGACGTCGTGCAAACGCTGATGCAACAGGTCGGTGGGCAGGCACGGATTCAGACAAAGATTGGGGCCGGGACGACATTTCATCTGCAGGTGCCCATTACGCGATCGGTGATCCGTGCGCTGCTGGCGGATATCGACGGCGAGCCCTACGCCTTTCCACTAAGCCGAATCGCGCGGACTGTGCACATGAATTACGACGACCTGAAGGTGGTCGAGAATCGCCAGTATTTCGAGTTGGAGGGGCAAAATGTGGGCCTGGCCCCGGCGCGGGCGGCTTTGGGATTTACCGGCTCGGCGAGCACGATTACGCCGGACTTATATGTCGTTGTAATTAACGACCGCAACCAGCTTTACGGGGTCGAAGTCGACCGGCTGCTGGGCGAGGCGGACCTCGTCGTGCGCCCACTCGATCCGCGATTGGGCAAGGTGCCGGGGATCAGTTCGGCGTCACTTTCGGAGGACGGCGAACCCATCCTGATTCTGGACGTGGAAGACTTGATTGCCTCCATCGACAAGCTGCTCTCCGGCGGTGCGCGCCTGGAAACCCGTCGTAGCGAGCACGGTGAGAGTCGGGCGGACTTGAAGCGCATCCTGGTGGTGGATGACTCCATCACTGTGCGCGAGACGGAGCGCCAACTCCTCGAAAACGCCGGTTATGCGGTCGAAGTCGCGGTGGATGGGGCCGACGGCTGGAATGCAGTCCGTCTGGGCGAGTTTGACCTCGTCGTCAGCGACATCGATATGCCCCGCATGAACGGCTACGAATTCGTCTCGAAGATCCGCGCCGACAGTCGCCTGGAAAACCTGCCGGTGATTGTTGTGTCATACAAAGACCGCGAGGAAGACCGGATCAAGGGCCTGGACGCCGGGGCGGATTATTACCTGACGAAGTCTTCTTTTCAGGATGACACCTTTATACAGGCTGTTCGGGACTTAATTGGAGAGTAAAGCGGCCGTTGTATCTTATTCTCTTACCTATACTTCTGTAATTTAACATGCGCATAGCCCTCGTTAACGACCTCAAAATTGCGGTGGAGTGCTTGCGCCACATTGTTGAGCTCGACGGCGGACATGAGGTTGTCTGGGTCGCGGAGAACGGGCAGGAAGCCGTGCGTAAGTGTGCGGATGATACGCCCGACCTGATTCTGATGGACCTGGTGATGCCGGTCATGGACGGCGCAGAAGCCACGCGGGTAATTATGGAGCAGTCGCCCTGTGCGATCCTGATTGTCACGGCCTCCATCCAGCAAAACAGTGAACTTGTTTACGAGGCGATGGGCTATGGCGCGCTCGATGCCACGGTGACGCCTACGCTTGTTGGGGCAGGGGATCTCAACGATGCCGATGCGCTCCGGGAAAAATCGACCGTATCGGTGTTATCACGGGTAAAGCCGATCGTAGCACACAGCATGGGCACATGCAGGCATTATTCACCCCGAGTAGTTATGATAGCATGAGCCGGCCCCCATTCGTGGCGATTGGCTCTTCGACCGGTGGCCCGCAGGCATTGGCCAAGGTATTGGGGGCACTGCCCGACGATTTTCCGGGCATCGTGGGCATTGTGCAGCATGTCGATGCGCAGTTTGCACCTGGTTTGGCCGAATGGTTGTGCGCTCGTTGCGCTTTACCGGTTGGTCTGGCCAAGGATGGCGAATTACCGAAAGCGGGACACGTCTATCTGGCGGGAATCGACGAGCACTTGAAGCTGAGGCGGGGTGGGGCATTTGAGTATGATCCAGAGCCCGCCAGCCTGGCCAATCGTCCGTCGGTCGATGTGTTTTTCAAGAGCCTGGCGATGAATTGGCCGGAGGCTGGAGTGGCAGCGGTTCTCACTGGGATGGGCCGAGATGGCGCGGAAGGGCTTTCGGCGCTGAAGCACAACGGGTGGTGCACCATGGCACAAGACGAGGAGACATCGGTGGTTTACGGGATGCCCAAGGCTGCGACGCTCAATGGTGCAGCTCAGGAATCACTGCCTATCGAGTTGATTGGCTCTGCGATTTTGCAACGTATCGCCGGGATGCAGCTCTAGGTTCGGTTCGTTAAGGGCACTTTCTCCTTTAAAGTGGCCTGATTCGCTAAGCTAGAGCATTTTTCATTTAATCTGTCCGCTCAGGTGGGAGCGCAAATGAATGCAGCGCAAGGCGGAGCCGATTGAGCGGGCTGTAAGCCCGTAATTGAGGCTCCAACGCCGCGACCTTTCATTTGCGCCCCAAGCCTGTAACCGTGTGATTTTGCGCGCCAGCTGCGTTACTCGGTCACTTACGGGCTTCCAGCCCGCTTCGCTCCTCGCGCCTTGCTGGACACACAAAATCACAGC
>JBNNDZ010000151.1:0-2830 GCA_050285865.1 Puniceicoccales bacterium | reverse complement strand
AAAACCACGCTTTCTGACCGCTTGCTGGAGCTGACGAGTACCGTCGATCAGCGGAACATGAAAGAGCAGCTCCTCGACTCGATGGACCTCGAGCGGGAGCGCGGCATCACGATCAAGAGCCACCCCGTCTCGATGCTTTATCGCTTCGAGGACCGGGACTACCTCTTGAACCTGATCGACACCCCCGGGCACGTGGACTTCTCCTACGAAGTCTCGCGCAGCCTCGCCGCGTGCGAAGGTGCGCTGCTCCTGGTGGATGCCGCACAGGGCATTGAAGCGCAGACAGTCGCCAACGCCCACCTGGCCACCGAACAAGGCCTGGAGATCATCCCAGTCATCAACAAGATCGACCTGCCGGGCGCTCACCCGGAGATGATCGAACAGCAAATCGAAGACGTGCTGGCGATTCCCCGCGAAGAAGCCGTCCGTGCCAGTGGCAAGTCCGGTATCGGCATCGACGACATCCTGGAGGCCGTCATCAAGCGCCTGCCACCGCCGCGCTGGGCAGAAAACCCCAAGGCGCGTGTTCTTATCTTTGACAACGTCTACGACACCTACAAGGGCGTCATTTGCTTCGTTCGGGTGTTTTCCGGCACGCTGAAGGCCGGGGACGAAGTCCTGATGATGGGCACCGGCCAGAAGACGTTAATTAAGGAAGTCGGCCGTTTTTCCCCGAGCATGCTCCCGGAAAAGGAACTCGCCGCTGGCCGCACCGGCTATGTCGTCACCGCGATCAAGGAACTGACCGAGATCAAAATCGGTGACACCATTACGCTGGCGTCCGACCCGGCCACGGAGATGCTGCCGGGCTACAAAGAGGTCCGCCCGATGGTCTTCAGTGGTGTTTATCCGCTGGATTCGTCGGATTACAACAAGCTCAAGGCGAGCATGGCCAAGCTCCAGCTCAACGACGCGGCGCTGGTTTACCAGTCCGAAAGTTCCATTGCGTTGGGCTTCGGCTTCCGCTGCGGATTCCTCGGCTTGTTGCACATGGAAATTGTCCAGGAACGCCTCCGCCGCGAATACGACCTCGACATCATTTCGACCTACCCGAGCGTGGTTTATCGCGTCATGCTGACCGACGGGACGGAAAAGGAAGTCGACAACCCGGTTTTCATGCCGGAAACGACCGAAATTGAATGGATTTCCGAGCCGACCATCGTTGCGACCATCCATACGCCCAGCGATAACATCGGCGACATCCTGGCGCTGGTTTCGGAAAAGCGCGGCATCTGCGAGCACACGGAAACGGTCGACACGACCCGCGTGATGCTCGTTTGCAAGCTACCGCTCAACGAAATCTTGATCGACTTCAACGACCGCCTGAAATCCATCACCAAGGGCTATGGCTCGATGGATTACGAGCTCGGCGAATACCAGAAAAGCCACCTCGTGAAGATGGACATTCTGGTGAACAACGAGACCGTGGATGCATTTTCCAGCATCGTACACCGCGACAAGGCGGAGTCGCGGGGCCGGGCACTCTGCGAGCGCCTCAAGGACATCCTGCCGCAGCAGATGTTTAAGATTCCGATTCAGGCCTGCGTCGGCAGCAAGGTGATTGCCCGCGAGACCATCAGCGCACTGCGCAAAGATGTGACCGCGAAGTGCTACGGTGGTGATATTACCCGTAAGCGTAAGCTCCTCGAAAAACAAAAAGAGGGCAAAAAGCGTATGAAGCAGATCGGTAAGGTATCGATACCGCAGGACGCCTTCATTCAAATCCTCAAGACCTCAACTTAGACTAATGCTCGGTAATAAGCATAAGAAACTCCGCAAGCATGCGCGCAACCTCCTGGGCCAGGCGCACAAAGTCGTTGCTTATCGCCGGGATTTGCTGAGTGAGGACTCCGTGGCCGAGATCAACGCTGCGCGTGAGGCGCTTGAGGCATCACTCAAGGCGAAGGCGGCGGACAAGGAAATCGACGCCGAGATGACCGTGCTGGATAAAGTGCTCAGGCGTTACGGCGGCAAAATCTACCCCGTGACCTTTGGCTCAGAAAACGTCGAAATGGTCATCGTGGCGGTGATTCTCGCCATTGGCATTCGCACGTTCTTTTTCCAGCCGTTCAAGATTCCGACCAACTCCATGTGGCCGACTTACGCCGGGCTCAACGCCACGGTGTATCCGCCGGATGAGCCGCGCCCGTCAGCCATCACGCGCACTTTTCTTGGCATCACCCAAGGCTTGCCACAAGGCATTCCCGGGCTGTTTGGCGACTTCAATAATTACGTCACCGCACCCACCAGTGGTGAGCTGATTATCCCGGTGGTCGTGGGCAATACCGACATCGGACCACTCGCCAAACCCGTGGCGGACAGCTACGAAAAGGCGATCATTGGCAATTTAGGCAAGTCCATCCGTAAGCAGTATAAATTGCTCGTCGGAAGTGCGATTGTGGATGTCGACGTACCGGGAGATTTCGAGCTGGACGACGTCATTGTCGATAGCTGGTTCCCCGAATACGACAGCCTGACCGACGTTTACCTCGCTTACGAGGCCAAGGGGCAGGTATCCGTCGGCACCGATGCGCGTCAGCGCTTCATCCGCACGGGCGTCATACTTAACCCCGGGGACACGGTTCTCGATTTCAACATCAACAGCGGCGACATGCTGTTTGTTGATCGGTTCAGCTACAACTTCGTCCGTCCCGAAGTGGGTGCGCCGATTGTTTTCCGCACGAATGATATTCCGGGCCTGCGCCAAAATGTCGGCGGCATGTATTACCCGGACGAGCGTTATTACATCAAGCGTCTGGTCGGCGTCCCGGGCG
Organism: Puniceicoccales bacterium; assembly: GCA_050285865.1. GTDB lineage: Bacteria > Verrucomicrobiota > Verrucomicrobiia > Opitutales > Cerasicoccaceae > Cerasicoccus. The sequence continues at coordinate 56 of JBNNDZ010000151.1, read as the reverse complement.
ACACGCTCGAGATCAAAGATACGACGCTTTACCGCAACGGAGCACCCATCGAAGGG
>JBNNDZ010000150.1:0-3367 GCA_050285865.1 Puniceicoccales bacterium | reverse complement strand
GGTCACCACCACCGTAAAGGTCTTCAAAGCCGATGAGCAAATATGGGCTGCCATCTTGGGCCAGGCTCACGGTGTGGACCAGGCCGTCGGCATTGGCCGAGCTGTCAGTCGACCAAATGTCAGACCCACCATATGCGCCATTTGCGATCAAGAAAAAGTCCAACTGGGACCCCGCTTCCAAGACGCCGAGGTCAACGAAGTCGCCCGGCATCAATGGAGCGGAATAGGAGCGCCATGAGTTGGTGTCGCCATACTGGTAGTAGCTGTTCACGCTGGAGGCATCGGGGAAAATCAGAAGAGGATCGCCGCTATTGATTGAGGCACCGTCGGTATTGTAGCCCAAGGTGTTATGGTAGCCTGCTCCTTCACCGAGGAAGTAGATGCGCACCGATGCATCGTTCTGAAGATACAGATTAGATGGGTCCAGGCTGATGGAGGAAAGATTGGATACGCGTTGGGATTCCCCGAGGTTTGCATCGATGTATGCGCGCATTTCGGGAAGTACTTCAGCTTGGAATTGTGCCGATTGAGCGTCCGATCCTGCCTGCATGACGGGTGCGGCAATATCGAGATTGTAGGGGCGGGCGCTAGATTGGACGGAAAGTTCAGTTTGGGCAATTGCTGGTTGGGCAATGAGAGTAAATGCGAAGACTGACGTTATGTATTTCATGGCTTAAATTTCGTTGATTATAATAACGGCTATAAAGTCATTCCCTTAATTAAATTTCTAGAAAAGTACAACCAAGGTATTCCGGCAGCCGCACCACGCCACGCCAGAGACCAGATTCCCCCGTTTTCAGGCATGGGCAGGAATGCTAGTAATATCGTTACTACGATTGCGAAACTGCCTAATGGTAAGAGACTTCCCTCAGCGTGAAATACGAAGAATCGGCGCGCCTTTAACTCTACCGCTCGCAGTGTCATGGGTAAGACCCAGAACCAGCCGACAAGGACGGTCGGGATAAGTGTGCCCAGCGCAACTCCGAGAATTCCCAGCGGAAAAACGAGCGCAAAGCTGATTGCGACGTTCAACAGTGCATCGATGACCGAGAGGCGTAATAGCGCTTTCTCATGACCGGTCATCATAAGTATGCGTTTCGTACAGCTATTGGTCAGTTGAGAACTATAGATAGCGAGTAGGAGCGCTTGGCCGACCCAATAGGCCTCGGCAGGAATCTCTTCCAAGCCGGTAAGCAACCGTATGAGCCCCTCCAAGTAGACGGCCGACAGCACATATGCGGGGGTGACGACGACAAACGTCAGACGGGAACTGCGCAGAAGTAATTCCCGTAATCCGGCTTCGTCGCCGCTGGCTTTCAAGTGGGCGGCGGCAGGGGAGAGCGCCGCCTGCATTTGCACGCTGAAAAGATTGAGCATCTCGCCCATTTTAAACCCGGCCTGATAAATGGCGACGGAAGCCACGCCCACGGTTAAGCTGATAACCAACTGATCGCTTTTGGCCATGATCAGGTTGCTGAAGGTAATCAGATAGGCTGCCACGGAAAAGCCCATTTGCAGTTTGACGGCGCTCCATTCAAACAATTGGGGCTTCAGGGACAGGCCCTTGATCAGGCGGTAGGCAAAGAACGCAGCAAAGATATTGGGGATCAGGCTGGAAATAACGCTGATTGCCATGAGCGCAGGGAAAGGCCAGTTCAGCGTGAGGGCGGTGATGATCGCGGCAAAGTGTAGTATGGTATTCCCGACTCCCACCCAGTTCGCCAGGTCGATTCGTTGCATGCCGCGCAGCACTTCCGGGAAAAGACCTAACGGAAAGGTCAGCGCCATTCCGAAGAAGAAAATGATGTAAGCCTTGCTGAATGCGCTCCAGTCGTCCGCTGACACGGACACAGCTTCCATGAAATACGGACGTAGCAAAAGGAAGACGACAACCAGGGCGACCGCCAACCCGACAAAGGTCCAGAAAATCGTAGCCAGTAGTCGGTTTAACCCTGGTATATCGCCCTGTGCGGTTTTTTCAGCGACCGCTTTTTGAGCCGTGAAGCCGAAGCCAAAATCCAACAATACGCCGTAGCCGAATAGTGACCAGAGTAGCGACCAGAAGCCAAACGCTTCTTCACTCAATCCGCTGAACAATTGTCGAAAAAGGATTAAGCCAAGAATCAGCCTCAACACGACTTGCACGTAACTGCTGCCGGTGTTGGCCCAGAATCGCCGTTTCCATTCTGGCTTATCCATGCGCGACCTCTCGATAGACCGCCTCACATTGCTCGGCTACTTTTTCCCAGCGGAACTGGGATGCCCATTCGATTCCTTGTTGTACGCGGCTCTTGCGGTCGCTCACCGAGAGTTCTGAGAGATTGGCCAACGCATTGGCGATGGAATCTGGAGAAAGTGGATCGAAGCGGAGTGCGGCCGGACCGTTAACTTCGGCGAGGCTGGTGGTGTCGGAGGAAACCGCGAGTGTCCCGCATGCCTGGGCTTCGATCACCGGGAAACCAAAGCCTTCCATCAGCGATGGAAAAACGAGTGCCTGTGCCGCGCCATACCAGATGGGTAATTCATCGTCTTCCACAAAACCTGCCATGCGAATGGCTTGGCAACTCGGGGAGGCCTGCCAGGCTTCGTCGATCACCTCTTTACCATGCCAGGGGGCACCGCCGAGTACTAGTTCCCAGTCGTGTCCCGTTTGTTCGCGGAACTGATTAAACGCTTCGATCAGCCTGACATGATTTTTTGCCGGATGCTCAAAACGTGCAATGTAGATGAGATACGGTTTGTTGAGTCGATGCTTTGCCCGAAAGGCGGCGATCGTCTCGGCGGAAGGTGGCTGGAAACGTTGGTGGTCGATGCCGTTGGGAATGACGCGAAGCAGTTCCGGAGATACATGAAGGTAATGCGTGATGTCTTTTCCCGCCGTATGACTCACTGCAATTACCCGGTCCATTCTCCGGGCAATCCACGGGACAATGCGTCGGCCAAATAGACCACGTAAGGCGTCGTATTTGTCGGCCAAAATGAATGGTGCACAATCGTGAATGGTCGCAATTTGGGGCGTTGTGCAACGTATCAACATCCGACGGTAACTGGGGATGTGGACGACGTCGTACTGAGCCTTACGGACAATACCCGGTAGAAAAAGTTGATGCCAAAGCAGGTTCTTGGCACCGGAATTTGCCCAGGTTGGGATGGAAACCCAATTGCCCGGCTCGATCCATGGGAAATGCTTACGGTCTTCATCCAGGCCGGCGATGTGTAAACCAATGCCGCGCGCAACGAGGTTTTCGGACAATGCAATGACGTAGCGGCCAACCCCCGACAGCCCACCTTGAATCATGCCTGCCGAGAGCAGAACTTTAATGGCTTCCTCCTCCCGCATGGTGTTCGGGTAAAAACTCTTCGAGAC
>JBNNDZ010000149.1:0-3171 GCA_050285865.1 Puniceicoccales bacterium | reverse complement strand
ATGAAGACCGGCAAGCCCTTCATCTACCCGAAGCCCAACATCGGCTACTGCGCGAACTTCCTCCACATGATGTTCTCCGAGCCGTATCACGACTACGTTTTCCACGACGACGTGACCAAGGCGCTCGACCTGATTTTCCTTCTGCACGCCGACCACGAGCAAAACTGCTCCACTTCCACCGTTCGCATGGTGGCCTCCGGCGGCGCAAACCTGTTTGCCTCCGTTTCCGCTGGCGTCTGCGCCCTGTGGGGCCCGCTGCATGGCGGCGCGAACATGGCTGTGGTCAAGATGCTCCAGGACATCTACGATTCCGGCGACGACGGCACCAAGTTCATCGAAGGCGCCAAGACCGGCGAAACTCGCCTCATGGGCTTCGGTCACCGCGTTTACAAGAACTACGATCCGCGTGCGAAAATCCTCGGCAAGGCTGCTGAAAAGGTGCTCGCCGCCCTCAACCAAAACGACCCGCTGCTCGATATCGCGCGTCGCCTGGAGCAAAAGGCCTTGGAAGACTCGTATTTCGTCGATCGCAAGCTTTACCCGAATGTCGACTTCTACAGCGGCATTATCCTGCAGGCCATCGGCCTTCCGCTGGATATGTTCACGGTTATCTTTGCCATTGGCCGCATGCCGGGCTGGATTGCGAACTGGAAGGAACTCGCCGAAAGCGGCAGCCGTATCCACCGTCCGCGCCAGATTTACCAAGGCCACGAAAAGCGCTCCTACGAGCCGATGGACAAGCGCGGTTAATCCCAACTTCAATTGATTTTATTCAGGGCCTCTCCGTTAGTGGAGAGGCCTTTTGTTTGTTGGCTTAGGATTCGCCCGGTCGGGGTATCTCGTCACTACGGAGTGGTATTACTATGCAGGTTTCTGCGCTCAAGGGTTGCCAGTCACGGGGTGTCGGGTTTTGATTAGCAGGTGTAACGGCGAACGTTCCAATTCGCGATCTACTTTAAAATCAACACCATGCACCCCTATATTGAAAAGACTCTCGAAACCGTCCGTGGACGAAATCACAGCGAACCCATCTTCCTGCAGGCCGTGGAGGAAGTCCTTGGCACGCTCGACCCGATGCTGGACGAGCATCCGGATATTGAACAACTCAACCTGTTAGAGCGCCTTAGCGAACCCGAACGACAACTGATTTTTCGCGTCGCGTGGAAGGATGATTCAGGTGCGGTGCGCGTCAATCGCGGCTTCCGAATGGAATTCTCCAGCGTGCTTGGGCCATATAAAGGCGGTCTCCGGTTCCATCCCACGGTGAATATGGGTGTCGTGAAGTTCCTTGGTTTCGAGCAGGTGTTCAAAAACAGCCTGACGGGCCTCAATATTGGCGGCGGTAAAGGTGGGGCGGACTTCGATCCCCACGGCAAGAGCGACGACGAGGTTATGCGGTTTTGCCAGGCGTTCATGAGCGAACTCTTCCGCCACATTGGCGCTCAGCGAGACGTGCCGGCGGGGGATATCGGCGTAGGTGCCCGGGAAATCGGCTATCTCTTTGGACAGTACAAGAAGCTCACCAACCGCTATGAACTCGGCGTGCTGACCGGGAAGGGCGTCTCCTGGGGCGGCTCGCAGGCCCGCACGGAAGCTACCGGTTACGGTGCGGTTTATTTTGCCGACGAAATGATTCAAGCAGCGGGCGATGAGTTGAAGGGCAAGCGTGCGGTCGTGTCCGGTTCGGGCAATGTCGCCACCTACGCCATTAAGAAGCTGCATGAGCTGGGCGCTACAGTGGTTGGCTGTTCGGATTCCAGCGGTGTCATTTACCACGAAAAAGGCATTGATGTGGAGGCGCTTCGGCAGATCAAGGAAGTCGAACGTGGCCGCATCAGTGAGTATCGGAATTTTCACGATGACGCCGAATTCCGGTCCGACGCGAAGGTTTGGGATATCCCGTGCCAGTTGGCATTTCCCTGCGCGACGCAGAACGAGCTCGAGCTCGGCGATGCGAAGACGCTCATCGGCAACGGTGTGCGGCTCGTCTGCGAGGGGGCGAATATGCCGTGCACTCCGGATGCCATTGCCGCATTTCGCGATAAAGGCGTGCTCTTCGGCCCAGCCAAAGCGGCCAACGCGGGTGGCGTAGCTGTATCGGCACTCGAAATGCAGCAAAACGCCGGCCTGGAGCGCTGGAGTTTCAAGCAGGTCGACGACGAACTGAAGAAAATCATGCGCGGCATTTTCGAGCAATGCTGTCACTGCGCAGACAAGTATTCGGTTACAGGAGACTATGTGACCGGTGCGAACATCGGTGGCTTCCTCCGCGTCGCACAGGCGATGATTAGTCATGGCATTGTTTGAGCCTCTCAAACGCCCTTTGCATTAGATTTCGGCTGGATCGGGAGTATTCAGTCATTGAGTTTCCCGGTCTTTCCCGTCTTTCTGGTTATACCCGTTGCCGTGGCTGAGTCGGAGTGATCGGGCTTCTTTTTTGCAATGAGTTTGGGCTGGAAACATATTTACGTGAGTGGGTTAACGCTGCTTGCGGGGTTGGCATTTTGGGCGTGCCAACCGAAGGAACAGCCGTCGGGCGATGGGCAGCGTGGGCAATCGCCGCGACCTGTTCCCGGTCAGAGTGCGCGCATGCCGGCGACCTTTTTCCCCGAACGCCTTGCACGGATGGGGCCACAAACCTGCGTCGAGTGCCATAGCGATATTCACGCGGATTGGGCAAAGTCTCATCACGCTCATGCAAATCGGCCCGTCGACTCCATAAAGGACGATCGCGCCTTTACACCGTCGCGCGAATTGCTCGACGGCGGTGTCACCACGACTTTGAGCAAGCAGGCCGGGGAGTTCGTGATTAAAGTCAACGAAGCCGACGGCAGTATTACAAATGAAACCCTGACCGGTGTCATTGCCTATGACCCGCTGATTCAGTACCTGGCTCCGCAGGAGAATGGTGCCTACCAGACGACGAGTGTCGCGTATGATCCGGCGAAGAATGAGTGGTTCGAAGTTTTCTCCGGCGAAGATCGTTTGCCGGGTGAATGGGGGCACTGGATGGGGCAGGGGATGAACTGGAATGCCAACTGCGCGGCCTGCCACATGACGGACTACGACAAGAATTTCGACTGGCGCACCGGCGAATACGACTCGACCTGGCTGCAGCAGGGAATCAGTTGTGCGCAGTGTCACAATGGCTTGGTAGAGCACCTTCGAGAT
>JBNNDZ010000148.1:0-4683 GCA_050285865.1 Puniceicoccales bacterium | reverse complement strand
TCGATAATGACCGCTGGGCGGTTGGGCCATTCCGCAAACACGGCCACCGCAGTATTCGTCAACGAAGCTTCAACCGGAAACGGTTGCTCAACGAAAGCAATTCCGCGGGCGGCGTTGCGGGTGGATTCGTCCTCCAGTAGTTGATCAATCAATTCGCGCACTTCGCGTGGATCGGTATAGGCCCCGTTGCCTTCCAGGCTGATTTCCACTCGCCGCTCGAGCTTTCCGATGTGCTCAGCAATGGCTCGAAAACGCGCAACATCTGCGTCGGTATTTCCTGTCAGCCCAATGCTGATATGCCCAACATCTGGCGTAATCGCGTCCAGTGAATCGTCGGGCGCAATGAGGACGCGCAGCGCGGGATCGCCTGCCAAGGGCGGGTCGAGCAGGTCCTTGGGATGGCGTCCGGCAAGGGGCTTGCACAGAGCACCGAGATCCACACCGAGCAGGTTTTCGCGAACTGCATTTGCAAGGGATACCTCACGCGCTCGGCAAAATGCGTCCAAAACCGCGCGTTCCACAAGGGCTAAACCAAACCGAGCAGCAGCGGGGTCGCGGTCGTTATAAGTGCACCAGCTTTCGAGGGCGTCACGCAGCTTGGTCCAAAACTGAAATACGGAGCCACCGTATGACTGCACGGCAAGCTGAGCCGCCTGCTCAGCCGCATGCGCGCAGGCGGTGAAGTCCCCCGTTGGCACCATGATGGCGATGCCAGGGGTGGACTGGTTTCCAGCGCCAAGGGTGAATTGCAGGGTGCAGCAAAGCGCGTCCGGCGCTTCAGAATTTGTCGTCGGCAAGGGGCGGACAGAGGATCGTCGAACTCGGGCCATTTAAATGAATCGCAACGGGAGGTTATCAGGGGGGATGGGTAAGTTGTAACTATCACTTCACACCGCGCGAACGGCATTTTTTTTCGGAACAATACCCACTGCCCCAAATCGGCCTTTCAGTTGACTTAATCGACTGCATGCCTCCTTTATCACATGTGGCTTACAAGCATGTGATTTGGGACTGGAATGGCACGCTGATGGACGATGCCTGGCTGTGTGTCGACATAATGAATGGCATCTTGGAGCGACGCGGTCGTGGCCCACTTGAACTGGCTGCCTACCGTGAGCAATTCCAGTTTCCGGTACAGCGTTATTACGAAACACTGGGCTTCGACCCGGAGCAGGACCCGTTTTCCCAAGTCAGCCACGAGTTCATCGACGCCTACGAGCAGCGCCGCACCGAATGCCACGTTTTCGAAGGGGCCGCAGCGTTACTTGGCGAATGGCGCGATGCCGGTCTCGATCAGGTAATCCTGTCAGCCTATCGCCATGAAACGCTCGTGGAAATCGTCCACCACTATGGCCTGACGGACTATTTCAGCCAACTCCTTGGTCTGGATAATATCTACGCCGAAGGCAAACTCGCGCTGGCTGAGCAGCACGCCGCCACCGTCCATCATGAGCCGCACGACCTGCTCCTGATCGGGGACACCTTGCATGATGCCGAAGTCGCGCGCCGCATCGGAGCTGACTGCTTGCTCGTCGCCCACGGGCACAACTCCCCCGCACGTCTGAAGTCGACGGGCTTCCCAGTGGTCAATTCACTGTCAGAAATTGCCGACCGGGTAACGGTGCAGGCGTAGCTACTTCTGGTAATGGTAGCGACACTGCAGAACAATCACGCAGTTGTTATCGGCATCCCACTCATAAACCAAGCGGTGCTCGGAATCGATCCGACGTGACCAGAGACCAACTAAATCATATTTTAACGGCTCCGGCTTACCAACGCCTTCGAAGGGTGAGCGCTGAACATCGCGGATTAGCTCGTTAATCTTTTTGAGGACACGCTTATCCACTCTCTGCCAGTATAGATAGTCCTCCCAGCCCTGATCGTCGAAGTGGACACTCATTCTTCAATCAGTTCACGCTGGCGATGCTTACCTTTCGTGAGATTCGCGACAGATTTGCGAAGGCGCTCGGCGTTCGCAGGACTTTTTAACAGATACATCGTTTCCTCCCACGACTCGAAATCGCCAAGCGACATCATTACAACCGCGTCCTTTTTTCCACGAGTGATGATCACCGGATCGTGGTCACTGCACACCCGATCCATTACCTTGGTCAGTTTGCTTCGTGCATCGCTGTATGTAATTGCCTGCATGGCGAAACTATCCGCCAATCGAAGTACTTAATCAAGTACTGATTCACCCTACCCGGCTGAACGCTTACCGCCCTGAATGAGCCGCTGGACGTGGCGGCTGCTGGTGTGTTTCTTGGCGTGGTCGAGCGCTTTGCGGAGGTGGGCGGTCTTACCGACTTCCGGCGGAGCAAGGTCGTCCAGGCTGGTCGGGAGATTTCCTTCTTCCTCGTCATCCTGGGCAATGTCTTCGACGACTTTAAACTCGGGCTGCGCGGAGGCTGGCTTGGGCTTTTGCGGACGCGCCGGGCCAACGCCCGTTTCCGAGTCAATCGGGCCAGCTTCCAGGTCAAGTTCCTCGCGGATCTGCTTAGCACGCGCCTCAGGCGTAAGCTCTTGTGCAGTGGGAGCGTCCTCTGCGGCACCCGCTTTTGCGCCAACGAGAGCAGCGCCTTTAGCAGCGAAATTGAAATGCGGATTTGCCGGGGCTTCGCGTTGCGGCTGAGCTTGGGCGGGTGCAGGTGCGGGCGCGGCTGGGTTGGACTTGGGCTGCGTGGTCACCGCACCGACGCCGAGGTCGTCCTCGTCCTCCGTCCAGCGGCTATGCGCGAGGCGGGCGGATTCCGGAACGGAACCACCATTGAGCTCTAACTCAGCGAGGCGAAACTCCAACTTGACCACCTTATTGCGGACCTCCGACCAGTCACCGCCGTTCTTGTTTTTCACGATCTCCGCGAGGTGCTCGATCGCATAAGGCGCACAGGCCAGGATTGCGCCAAGGGCTATCGCCGTAACGACAGCTGCCATCGCAAAGGGAGTCAATTCACCACCACTTTGCGCAAAGGCCAGCACAATGCCGGTCAGCACGAGGAGCCCGTCGCCAAGCCAGAACGGCCATTTGGGCAGTTGGCGCTTCGGTGCGCGCGGCAGGTGGTCACTCGGCATGTTGCAGTAGCAAAGATGCTTTGCGCCGCAAAGGCAAACGGAAACTTAGCAGGCGTGATGTCGTGTGGGGGGCACAGAGACACGCCCAACTACACTCCGGGATCGGTATGAGGCTTATTGAGGTAGTGCGTGGTGAGTTCTTCGATGAGCCAGTCGCGGGCTTCGTTGACGTCGTCCATGATGCGGAAGAGGTCGAGGTCTTTCTCACTGATAACACCCCACTCAAGGAACGCGTCGAAGTTGAGAATGCTATTCCAGAACTCGGTGCCCAGCAGCACAATCGGCATGTGCTTGTGGATTTTGTGGGTTTGGATCAAGGTCATCAGCTCGAACAACTCATCCATCGTGCCGAATCCGCCGGGTGCGACAACGCGTGCCTTGGCCAAATAAGCGAACCAATACTTCCGAATCATGAAGTAATGGAACTCAAACTTCAGGTCGTGCGGGATGTAAGGATTCAGGTCTGGCTCGAACGGCAGGCTGATGCCAAGGCCTACGCTGGGCATGTCGGCAAGGTAAGCGCCATGATTGGCGGCCCGCATCATGCCATCGCCACCACCGGTGCAAACGTAAAATCGCTTCTCGCGCTGGGGAATCGTCTTCGACCATTCGGCCATTTTGCGGGCTAGCTCCAGCGTCTTATCGTGAAACGGGGCGGCTTTCACGTGGCGCTTGGCCACCCGAAGTCGACGGGCCAAGGCTTCGTCATCCGGTTTGCCTTCGGCTACATCTTTCTCCGCTTCAACAAGTCGCCGCTTGGCCGTCTCGCTATCGGGAATGCGGGCCGAACCGAAAAACACAATCGTGTTATCGATGCCCATTTCCTGCAGCCGTTTCTTGGGCTCGGCGAGTTCGCACATGATGCGAATATGCCGCGCCTGCGAGCTGTTAAGAAAATCGAGATTCTTGTAAGCCTTTAGAGGCCACTCTTTCGGGTAGTCGGAAGCTTCGTCAATCATAGTGGGTTTTGCGACGAGTATGGTGCCTATCGCTCAATGAGCAATGATGATGTTTTGAGTGCGGTGTGGATACTACGGGATCGGCAATATGGATTGAGAGCACGGATAGCCGAGTAAAATGCACAAGGTAGGGCGCAGCCTCCAGGCAAGCCGAATTCGGCGTAAGAGAGGTAGGGAGGCTTAGCCTCAAGCCTCCGTAACGTCGCGCTGGATCAGGGCGCGGTCGACGTTTTGACCCATGAGGCGTATCGTGTCGCTGCTTGCGTGTTTGTCGTGCGTGCGTGATGCGCGGAGGCTTGAGGCCAAGCTTCCACTACCTTCTACACGTGCGTGCGTGACGTGCGTGCGTGACGTGGCGGCTTGCCTGGAGGCTGCGCCCTACCTTATTGTACCCTACCTTGTTGAGGCCGGCGTTTCTCAGGGGGCGTTTATATTAATCAGGCTGATTTCGCTGGGAAAAGGCTGCTGAGCATGTAGCCGGGGAGGCCAATGAGTTTTCCCAATGGAGAAAGCTTGGCTCCCTGACTCTTCAGATAATTCACTACGTCCTTGCGGCCAAACATGGCGGCCAGACGGATCGGCGTCATGCCGCCTCCATTGTCCGCATGAATGTCTGCCCCGCGCTCAACGAACAACTGAACAATGTCGAGAT
>JBNNDZ010000147.1:0-2806 GCA_050285865.1 Puniceicoccales bacterium | reverse complement strand
GCTGCCCGCACGATCGCCACCACCCGCAACACTGAAGCGCGGGTCATTATCTTTGCCGACGGAGACGGTGTGGACGCCGAGTCTAAGCGTTTGCGCTACATTGGCGTGGTTTATTGGGATGATAACGGCACGCCGAGCAATGCAGGTGATGACTTCTGGAAGCCGGCCAATGCTGGAACTTACTTGCCTGGTGGCATCTACTACGTGCCTTCCGATGGCGATACCATCAGCGCAAGCCCGGATGCGTCTGGAACGCTCCTGCGTAGTGACAATTTGCCTGAGCCCGTAATGACAGTCAGTTTCCCGACTGAGCGGGGACAGGATCAGGATGATTGGTATTTCTACGCCTTTGACGGATCGGGTAATGCCCGCAGCACAGACGCAACCCCCAATGCGCCTCGCTCCTATGCCGGTCAGATCGTTGTGCTGGCAGCAGGCCGGCCTTCGGGTGACGGCGAAACGATCCTTGTGGATAATCCCTACTCCGCAATGGGGCTTGCTGTTCGCCGAATTGGCGGCACCATGGTACTCAACGAATATGGTTATATCGAGGACGCCCAGTCCGCAAACTAGATTACTCCGATGAATGCTTGCCCCGATGCCCTGATTGTCCGCCGCGCTCGCGGCGGTTTTTCCCTGTTTGAAGTCGTTCTCGCCGTTGGTGTGTTGGCGGTGTCCATTCTGGCCTTGCTGGGCTTGTTTGCGCCGACGATGTCATCGGTGCGTGATGTGGTGGATTCCAACGAGGCCAGTGGTGTGCGCACCCGCCTCAATGCGGCCCTCATGAGTGACGAGATTTACAGTGCACTGGGCACCAGCACAAGTGGTACGCGCTTCACGGATTTCGCGGGTCGACTTAGCACACCAGATGCAAACTCTCCGTATCTCATTTATTTTTGGCAAACCCGTGACAACACCAACGATCCGCTCGAATTGAATTATAGCACGTCAAAGGGCGATGTTTCGAGTGATTTGTCCCGGTCGGAAGGCCAGGCGTTCATCGTTGCATTGGAGCAGGGGATGCAGTCATCCGGCGCGGACAAGTTTGATTTTACGAACGTTCAAAACGAAGGCTATTTCCCGATTCTGGTTTCAATTTACGCATTGCCAGTCGGCGAATTGGTTAACATCAACGAACTTTCCTTCGTGAATGAAACCGAGCCTGTTTTCACTTACACCACCGCGAAGTTGCGGTAATTGATTTTTTCTACCATGTCCCCGCGCAAACTCCTTCGCTCCGCCGGCTTTACCCTAATTGAAATCCTCGCCGCCACGGGCATCATGGCGGTGGTGATCCTGGTCGCGTTGTCGCTGACCACCAACGTTTTGACCGCTTGGAATACTGGCGCGGGCAAGCTGACCAGTAACTACGAGGCTCGCATTGCGCTCGATTTGCTGGCTCGTGATTTAGAGTCACTTGTCATCCGCAATCGCCAGATGAACTGGCTCTACGTGCAATGGGATAAGCCGGAAATTCCTGGTCGTATCTCCCAGTATAATGACGCATTGCCCTACATGCCGCAGATTTACTTCCTGGCACCAGTGGCGGATCGTCCGCGTTTCGATTCTGCGGGCAACGCCATTCCAGGTGACGTTTGTGCGGTTTCCTATCAGGTTGCGTATCAGAACCCCTTCACCGGGAGCCGTGCGGACGATTTTCCGGCACCGATGTTCGCACTCTATCGTTTCGTGGTCGATGCGGAGAATACGTTTAACGAGGTGATGGACCCATTGGGTTTCGATATTGGGGATACGTCTTCATGGCTGAATCAACGCATGCAGGGGGTCCCTTATGTGGATGAGGGGGGCGCGAATGCGACGACAGCTGGCAATATTGAAGATACCGTGTTGACGGCAGAAAATTTCCTCAGTGCGAACGTCGTAGATTTCAATATGGAGTTTTACTTCAGTGACTCGACTGATCCCACTGCTCAGCCGCAGCGCTTCCCGGCGACTCGCCCGACGAATAATGGCACCATCCACATTGCGGATACCGTTTACATTGGAAATACCGCACGCTCGGAATTGTCATTAGAATACATTGATATCACGATTACCGTTATGTCTGATGAGGGGCTTGGCATCATTGAGTCGGGTTCAGTCGGCACGAATCAGTGGTTCGACCTCGTTGCGCAATACGGCCACACCTACTCCCGTCGCGTGCAGGTGATGGCGAAGCCGCTTTAGGTTCGCAGATTACCTGTAATTGCAGGATTGCGCTTGTTCGTGGGCGCGGTTTGCTGGCAGGGTGATTGGAAAGCGTATAGTGCCCTGGGTCTTGGCGGCCCGATTGAAAACCTTGCCTGCTGCGATTGCCCCGGTGGCTGTCGGTTCGGCGCTTGCAGTGCATGACGGCGTGTTCAATGCCGCCCCGGCCGCCATTTGTCTGGCTTTTGCGCTGTTGATTCAAATCGGGACGAATTACGCCAACGATTACTTTGATTTCATCAAGGGGGCGGACACGGCGGAGCGAATCGGGCCGACACGTGCCGTCGCCGCAGGGCTCGTCACTCCGGCCGCCATGCGTATGGCGACGATCCTGGTGCTCGCGCTGGCCTTTATCATTGGATTATTCTTGGTGAACTGGGGCGGTTGGCCACTGGTCATCATTGGTGTGGTCAGTATTGTGTGTGCCGTCGCCTACACTGGAGGCCCTTTCCCATTGGGCTATAATGGCTTGGGGGATTTATTTGTCTTCATTTTCTTTGGATTGGTTGCGGTCGGTTTCACCTATTTTGTGCAGGCGGGTGCGTTTTCCGGGGTTGCTTGGCTGCTGGGAGCCGGAGTGGGGGCATTGTCGACGAAC
>JBNNDZ010000146.1:0-11700 GCA_050285865.1 Puniceicoccales bacterium | reverse complement strand
AATGCCGGCCCCTGCGGCGCTGCCGAAGTTAAAGCCCACGTTGAATCCGTCGGGCTGGATGGCGTCAGTGAGAATTTGCTGCCCCACAATAATGCCTTCCATCAAATCCGCCCGTTCTTCCGCCGTCAATCCCGATAGTTCACCCACCTCGCGGTAGGGGGCTACCAGCAAATGCCCGGCATTGTAGGGGAATTTATTCATGACGACGTAGCAATGCTGACCGCGCCAGACGACGTGGTTGGCGGCATCGTCGGTGTCGCTGGCCATGCGCGTAAACGGATTGCCCCTCTCCTTTTCGGTGCGAGGGGCTTCGATGTACGGCATTCGCCAATATGCGTGCAGGCTTTCCAAAATTTCGGGGGATGAAAGACTATCTTTCGACGTTTTGCTAGGATAAATCGTGTGGCCCTAATTTGGGGCAATATCCTAGTTTCGACGCATTTTCGCACAATTCGTTCAAGATTGACTGATTTCCATTAGCATCGCTTGATGGCGGGGCAAATGTTTCTCCGTGCGCAACAGCCGCGGGCGCTCGCCTGCTTCGTCCTCGCCCTGGTGGTTACCCTGGCGGGAGCGTGGCCCTTGCTTGGCAACCCGGTTTCCCGCAAGGTGGACGCCTTTCAGCGCTATGCGCAAATCATGTCCACAGAGAAGGCTCTGGGCTTCGCCTTGGAAAATGTCGAGTTCTGCTGTGGGCCATCGCCCGTGGATGACCAGTCTCAGCAGGACGCCTACGCCGCCAGCCAGATCGGCGAAGGGAAACTGATTTTACCGCCCCAGCCATTGTTGGTGGGGCAAATCCCGGCCACGAATCTTCCGTTGTCGATGGTTAACGAATGCATGGACGGCCAATGGGCCTTTGCGCCCGAGCCGCCGCCTCCCCGAGCCTGAAGCAGATTTGTCTGGATCAAGTCGTCCATCGTGGGCGGCTTTAGGCTCAATTTGCCCGCATCCCGCGTAACGAACGCGCGGGGCGTAGCGGGCGCTTACAACGCATTCTGTTAACTGATGAAACACACGTATTTTCTTTGTTCTCTCGCGCTGCTGGGCAGCGCACAAGTCAGCGCAGCCATCCTGGAGGCAATTCCCACGCCGGTTCAGCAAGGCGGGATGATCCACACGATGGTCACCTTTACGGATCAGCCAACGGGCACCTTTTCGATCATGCAGGAGCCAGGCATTCCGGTGATGCAACCGCTGACGGCGTGGTCGCCGGGTGATACCTTTGATCCCGCTGATCCGTGGTACACTACGCTGGACCCCAGCCAGGGCGATTTACCCTTCAACAGCCAATACGGCCTCATGGTCAACGGCGGTGCGAGTGATCCACTCCCCGGTGGCAAAAGCCTCGGCATCCGTGTCACCGATATCGACGCGGGTTTGGAAGGCTACTTCTATTCGACGGCGGGCGCGGGCACGTTTGATCTCGTCCTGGGCGACGTGGGCGACGCCGTGCAGTGGTCCGGTAACATGTGGCACCCGGTTTTCGTGGCGGACGGTCCGGGCTCGTATGATGTCACGCTACAGTTCTTCATCATCGATGCACCTTTCAGCGGGTTTGTCTCCCCGACGAGTGCGTTGGCGGACCCGAATTTCGCCATGGGTGAGGTCACGCTGACCCTGACCGCGGTCCCCGAGCCATCGACCTACGCGCTCGCCGTCGGATTCGTCTGCCTGGGCGCAGTAATGCTCATTCGCCGCAAGCGGAAATAATCTCAACAGGTAGGGCGTAGCCTCCAGGCAAGCCGTGCGTCACTATAGTCCGCAACACCAGGCATACGGCGGCTTGTCTGGAGACTGCGCCCTACCTTTGCCACGATGAGACGTTTTCAAAAGTATCGCGCCTTCACGCTGGTTGAGCTGCTGGCGGCAGTCGCGATCATCGGAATCCTGGGCGGGATTCTGTTCACAGCGCTGGGGAGCGCGCGGCAGTCTGCCCAACAAGCCGCCTGCCTCAGCAACATGCGTCAACTCGCCGGAGCGGTGCACCTGCACTGTACGGAGCACGGCGGCGAGTTTCCCCGCAGCAATCACTCGGCGTTTGGCTATGGGGAACGCAACTGGCTTTGGGAAATCCAGCCCTACCTCGCCGCCGATGAGCCCCAAAACACCGCGGAGTTCAACGACGTCATGGCGCGCCATTGCCGTTGTCCCATGGACGAGCGAGAAAGCGGTTCCAGCTACGGCCTGAACGTCTATTTCGAGGTCGCCCAGAACGAGCGTCAGTTCGACGAATACCGCGAAGCGCCGCAGAACTGGCGCACCTTGGCGCGTATCCGCCAGCCCGAAAGCACGATCCTGCTCGCGGAATTAAAAACCGAAGCCAGCGCGGACCACGTCATGGCGCACTTTTGGGCGGGCGACGGGACCGGTTTCGAGGTCTCCACCGAGCGTCATCAGGGCAAGTCGCACTATGCTTTTGTCGACGGCCACGTCGAGCTGTTGCCCGTGGAGGCAGTCTTCGCTCCCGCTGAGGGCATCGACCGCTGGCATCCCGAGGGAGCACGCTAAGGACGTGTGTGCTGGTTTTGGAGTACGGCGGCTCGACGCCTGCTTTATCATCACGAAAAGTCGGCCACACGTTTCGGTTACTCGCATCATACGCGAAAGCGGCGTCAAGCCGCCGCACTCCAAAGCTCATCAACTGCTCAAGGATCCTCCTCCGCACTTTAATCTTTAATCTTTTTCCTTTAATCTCCTACCTACCTCCATGCCTGAATACCATGCCAGTGACGCCCCGCATCCCCTCCTTGCCGCGCTCGACGCCGAGATCGTCCACCGCTACCAGTTAGCGAATGGATTGACTGTTATTCATAAGGAGGACCGGTCGGCGGAGTTGGCGTCCGTGCAGGCGTGGGTGAAGACGGGTTCGATTCACGAAGGCGATAAGCTGGGCGCGGGCCTTTCGCACTACTTGGAGCACCTGCTTTTCAAAGGCACGGAGCGGCGTGGGCCGTTGGACATCTCCCGCGAGGTGCACGCGACGGGCGGCTACATCAACGCCTACACGACCTTTGACCGCACCGTTTATTACATCGACGCCCCCTCCAGTGCTGCGGAAAAGGTCTTTGATTTGCTGGGCGACATGGTCTTCAACGCGACGTTGCCCACGGACGAGATTACCCGCGAGCGCGATGTCATTTTGCGCGAGATCGACATGGGCCTCGACGACCCCGACCGCCGTCTTTTCCACGATTTTGCCCACGCGGCTTTCCGCGAGCACCCGTACCGGCATCCAGTCATTGGGCACCGGCCGCTTTTTGAAGGCGTGACGGCCGATGAACTGCGTCGCTACTATCAAGGCCGCTATGCGCCGAATAACGTCGTGCTGGTTGTCGTGGGAGCCATTTCCGAAGCCGAGTGCCGCACGCTGGCGGAAACGCATTTTGGTGCGGCCCCGATGCGGCAAATGAGTCCTGCCTGGTATCCGGAGGAGCCCGCTCAACTCGCGGCGCGCAGTCACCGGGCGACCGGCGATTTTAACATCGTGCGCGGCATGCTGGGGTTCAAAGTTCCGGGATTGGCCGACGCCGATGCGCCCGCGCTCGACGTGTTGGCACGCTTGTTGGGGCAGGGTGACAGTTCATGGCTCAACCAAAGCCTGCGTGAGCGTCAGCGCCTCGTGCACGAGATCAGTGCAGGCTGCTGGAATCCCGGCACGCATGGCCTGCTGTGGATCAATTACATCTGCGACCCCGGTAAGCGCGAAGCCGTGGAAACGGCCATTCGGGAAGAGCTCGCCCGTGCTGCGCAGAACCTGCCCACCATTGACGAAGTCGCCAAGGCGGTGCGCCAGTCGCTGGTGGCGGAGGTCAATGCCCGCAAGACGGTCAGCGGCCAGGCGTCGCGTCTTGGTGCGGCGGAAGTCTGCGCTGGCGACCTCGGTTTCCCGCGCCAGCACCTGGCCCGGATGACAACGCTTTCGCCGGAGTCGATTCAGGCTGCTGCCGCACGTTATCTCGTCGAAACGCGGGAAACGGCTGTTTCGCTGGAGCCTGCGCCCAAGGAAACCGCCGCGCCAAATATCCAAACCGGTGCCGCATTGCCGGACTTCGAAGAAATCTCTTTCGACAACGGCGCACGCCTGCTGCTCCAGCCCGGTGGCAGTGTGCCCAAGACTCACCTGCGTTACGCAGGGCTTGGCGGGCCGCTCTTTGACCCCGCCCACCAGCGCGGCGCAACCGGTGTCCTCGCGACGCTGCTCACCCGAGATACCGCCAACCGAGGCCAGGGCGACGTTGCCGCCGCGATTGAATCCGTGGGCGGCTCGTTCCAGGAATTTGTCGGCAATAATACCTTCGGCCTCGCGGCAGAGACGCTGACGGACGACTTCCCCCTCGCCGCCGAACTGCTGGGTGATGCGCTCCAGCGTCCGGCGTTTTTGGAGTCCACTTTCGAGATCGAGCGTGACGCCCAGCTTGCGGCGCTTCAGGAAGACGACGACGATGTTCTCGAATGGAGCCGCCGTCAGTTGCGCAAAAACTACTTTGGCGAGCACCCTTATGCGGTGGATTTCCTGGGCCGCGAAGACGACCTGAACAAGCTGAACACGAATGACGTTCGCGCGCTGGCGGCGCAGTTGATCGCCGGGCCCAACGCGGTGCTTTCGGTGACCGGACAATTTGACCGCGACCAGATTGTCGACACGCTCGGGCCGATTCTTTCCGCGCTGCCGTCGGCGTTTAATGTGCTGCCGTGTCCGCCGTTTACCCAGCCCGCACAAAATGACGAGTTGGTGCTTCACCGCGACCGTGAACAAGCGATTGTGCTCGTGGCATTCCCGGATTGCGGAACACGGCAGGCGGAGGAATTTCTCGTTGGCGAGGCGCTCGACGAGTTGTTCTCCGGCATGTCGAGCCAGCTCTTCCAGCGCGTTCGCGAAGAAAAAGGCATGGCCTACTTTGTAGGCTCGCAACGCATCCCGGGGCTCGATTGCGGGCTGTTCCATTTCTATGCTGGCACCAGTGCCGCGCAAGCTGCCGAGGTGAAAACCGAGATGTTGGCTGAGGTTGAGCGCGCCCGCTCGGGTGGTTTTGCGCCGGAAGAATGGTCGTCCAGCCAGACGCGGTTGATTGTCCGCCGTCAGCAAAGCCAGCAGTCGCCGGGCTCCCGCGCGATGCAAGCCTGCCTGAGTGTGCTTTATGGCCGGTCTGCCAATTCCTGGCGCGATTACCCGGAACGCGTTCGCAAGCTGAGCCTTGAGCAATTGCAGGCATTCGCCCAAAGCCGCTTTACCGAGGCCAACCGATACATTCAGACGACTTTGCCCAACGCATAGATTCGCGGCTGAATTTTTCTCCGCAGTGATTTTCATAAATTGATTGAATGGGAACTTCATGTGCGCTGTGTATTAATTGATACACTACTACTGTCATTGTTACGCGCGGGTAACACTTGATGGAGACTGATCGCGATGGCTTGATTGCGAGCGATTGATTCCCTGTGCTGGCTGGTTCCTGCGCGCATTTTGCGGTGGGCTGAGCCATGAGGATGAGGCAGCCAGACGAAGCATCGCTATGGCCGCGGTTTGATGAAGGTCCGCGTCGGGGCTTTGCGTTGCTGGTGTCGATCAGCCTGATGAGTATGATCCTGATGCTGCTGGTTGGCCTATCAACCTACACCCAGACTGAGCTCGCCGCTGCTTCGGCGGACGAGCAAGTGCAGCAGGCACGTGAAAATGCCCGGCTTGGGCTGCTGGTTGCCCTCGGAGAACTTCAGTCAGCAGCCGGCCCAGACCAGCGCGTAACCGCGCGCGCCGAGATTTTGGGTGATATAAATTTCCACTCGCAGAATCGTTATTGGACGGGCGTCTGGAACACAACCAACATGAATGCGGATCCCGTTTGGCTGGTTTCCGGGCGCAGAGAGGTTGATATTTTGGATGATACCTTGCTGGCTGGAGATGGCTTCTTTGGCCCCATTGCGAGTCGTCACGTGAGGGCGGGCAAGGAACCGGTCAGCGACCTCGTTGGCACCGGGAGCTATGCCTATTGGGTTTCCGACGAAGGGGTTAAAGTGAGCTTGGGCAAGAACAGCGACCTGGATCAGTATCAAGACACTGCGAATGCGTTGAAGCTTTCAGATTTAGAGCTCAAGCGTTTGCGGCAGGCCAGCGGTGATCGTGCGCGTTTTGAGACGTTGTTTTCCCAGGCGGAGAGCGCCGCCGCTCTTGCCGAGGCCAAGCGCGTTTGGCGGGATGTTTGGGAAGAAGAAATCGGCGATGACGTCGCCCGGGCCTCAAACCTTGGTCAGCTCGAATTGCACCCGGCCTTCGGCCAACCTGAAGCGGGTCAGGTGGGTGGTACGACAGAGCTGGCGTATCACCGACCCGACGTCACCTATATATCAAAAGGCGTTCTGGTGAATACCGACGACGGCGGGTTCAAGATCGACTTGAGTAACCCGGCTGCGGCGGACCCCGGTGGCCCGTTTTTGCTCAACGATCAATTGCGCAGCTTCCTGACACAACGCGTCAACGTTGAGGACCGCGCGAAGTCCGGCGGTGTATCCGCAATTTACAGTGGAGGTGCGACCGCGGTTGGGATCAGCGTGGGTGACCCCGTTAACGCAATCGGGCCGGTGGTCACGGAGTTTGGAATCTACTTGGGGGTCTATCGCATGGAACGCACCATTGGGAGGAACGAGATCAAACTCGATGTATCGGTGCGCGCGGATATCTGGAATCCATATGCGGTCAATCTGGGGGCCACGCCGACCGGCATAGATGACTTTGAAATTCAAATCGAAGGCCTTCCGAGTTTGTCCGTTGATTGGGTTACCTCGCGGGATCAACGCTCAAAGCGGCGCAGTGGTTCGTTCTCAGTTAACTTGAAGAATTTGAAACTGACCGATCACAATGATTCGGATGATTACCGCCTGAGCCGGGTTCCGGTCGACCTGCATGACGACATGTCCGTGGGCGAGGTACGAACGATCTCCGAGCGTAGCTACGCCATATTGAATAGGTTCATCACCGATGAATCGGGCTCCAGTGATGATTATGTTGCGATCTCTGCGCCGCGGACGGAACTGACCGTTCGACTGGTTGCACCAGACGGTCGGCTGATTCAGGAGTTTAAGAACATCGAATTTGATCGCTTGGATACGGAAGATTACGGCGACCAAAAATTTTTACAGAGGACCGGGAAGCCGGAGTACAGCCTTTATCAGGCGGTCTATCACTGGATGTTCAGGGATGATGTGGTTGAAGGCGACCTCGAGGCCTGGAGTAGTCAGAAAGACCCGCGAAGCCTGATTATGTCGCCCTCGGATGCGGACCAGGGCTTTTTCCATGTCAGCGAAGACCCCGGCTTCGCGGCGTATGATGAGGCGGTTTTCCTTGGAAGGCCGGCATTCTTTTATGGTGGAAGCGACAATCTCTTAGCGCGCAATTATCACCGTTTCTTTGATTTTCCGACGACCGACATCATTTCAGTCGGCTTTCTCCAGCACCTTCATTTTCACCAGAAGCGTCCTTTCGCAATCGGGAACCCGTGGGGTGGCGATCACAACGAAGCATTCGACCGGTATTTCTTTTCTACCCTCGGAAATGGTCGTAATCATGGCGACCCGCTGCCGAATCATCATCTGGAGGCGCTCCCGCAAAGCGGTGTCGATCCCACCCGGGCCGAGGAGGCCGCCGGGTCATTCTTGGTCAGTGGCGCATTCAATATCAACAGCACGTCAGTGGAGGCCTGGAAGGCGCTGATTAGTTCCGTGCACCTTTACGATTGGGATTACCGTATTTTCGAAGAAAACACGCACGAAGGCGGAACGCTGCACCGCGATCATGTGAAGAACTGCCTGTTTCGCTTCACCCATGGCGCGGACCGCACCTTCATGCACCCGACGTCCACCCCCGACTACCGTATTAACCATTACCCGGAAGCCACGCAGCGGCAGCGGGAAGAGTGGTACCGGAAGTATTGGCAGCCGGATTGGCGAATCGCCTACACCCTGGGCATGCGGGAGCTGCGCGATGGTGATAATGCTGACCAGATCGATGACGTGACGGAGCTTGCCGAAGCAATCGTTGCCGAATTGCAGGCTCGGGAAATGCCGTTTGCCTCAATTAAAGAACTCGCGAATTCGGGCCTGTTGCAGGACGCCATCGATGCGACGCGCATTAACACGGTGAGCCATCGCAGCTATGTAGACGAGGCGAGCTTCCTGAAGAAGATTCCGCGATACGCCCCGAGCTTTGTCACGCAGGCGGATTTGTTGACCTTACTTGCGCCCTATGCGTCGGCGCGTTCCGATACCTTCATTATTCGGGCGTATGGCGAGGCTCCCAATAAGCTAACGGGAAAGCCAGAAGGGCGGGCATGGTGCGAGGCATTGGTGCAGCGTGTCCCGCATCCGGTGGGCGTGGATCGCCCGAGCGCGGCCCAAATTCAAAACCCGCCGACGTCTCAAGGACGACGGTTCGAAATCATCAATTTCCGATGGCTCGACGAATCCGAGATTTAGAGCAGTTTTCATCCAGCTTCGCCGATCAGGCCACTGTGATTTTACGTGTCCAGCATGGCTGCTTGGGCTTAGCAGGCTGGCCTGGGCCTGTCGCAGGCCAGCCCGCTCAATCAATGCCGCTGCGCTGCATCCAATCTGATCCCCAGCTGAGTCAGCCAAGTTAGATGAAAAATGCTCTAACAACCCTGATCTTGCTGTTGATGGCGCACTCCGTGTTGGCGGGGGATAACGCGGTTTCAATGGTCAGCGTCGATTTCAGCGTCCTTCCTGTTGGCCAAGGTGATTTCGACGGCGTGAAAGTCGAGGCGCAGCCGGGAGTGGTTTCGGAATTGAAATTCCGACGCGTTCAACGTTCCTCGCCGATTCAATACCATGGCCCGAATCCGATCGTCTTTTTCCGGGAAGTGCCCGCGCCGAGCCCGGAAGACGCGACGGCGATTGAGCGCGTCCTGGTGGCACGTTACGAGGTGCCATCCGGCATCGACGAAGCGCTGCTGTTCTTCCGCGCGGCAGGTGAGCCGGTCGGTTCACGCTTCTCGGTTCAAGGGATGGATGATAGTTTGGAGGCGTTTCCTGGTGACTCGATGGTGGCTTTTAACGCGACTGGCGCACCGTTGATTGCACGGATTGGCGAGGACGACCATCGGGTCCGCCCAGGCGCAAATGCTGCGGTTTCTTTCCGGGAATTTATCGATGAGGGTATCCCGGTGGGCTTCGCAGTTGAAACCGATGACGGGCCCAAACTGGTGTTTGAGAACCATCTGGATTATGCGGAAAATTACCGGGTGATCCTGATGCTGGCCCCGCCTCGCCGTCAGGGCTCGATGCGCTTGATGGTGTATTCAATTCCGGAAACGCTCGGACCGATGATTCCGGAGTCTGGCCCCTAACCGCGCCGTAAGCTTGATTTTTACGCCGGGTGGGTGTTGGATACGGGATATGTCGGATAATGCAACTATGGAGCCGCCCGCAGGGGTGCGCGTCGGCTATGAGCGCCTGATCAAACTCAGCGACTCTGCCGGAAAGAAAGTTACCTCCCTGTTGGAACGAGAGGCAGACAAGCATTACCTGCGCGTAGCAATCAATGGTGGCGGCTGCAACGGGCTGTCTTACAAGATGAAATTCGTCGGCGAGGCCAAGAAGAGCGACATTCTCGTGAATTCTGCCGGCGCCCAGGTGGTGGTCGACATGAAAAGCGCGCTCTACCTAAAAGGGACTGAAATGGACTACTCCGACAAGATGGTTGGCGGCGGGTTTAAGTTTACCAATCCCAACGCCAAGAGCAGTTGCTCGTGCGGCGAAAGTTTCTCGGTGTAGGCCAGCTGTTCGGTTTCGACGTCCGCAATCGATCTTGAGTTCTCGGGTAAACCGTTTAGCTTCCGCGATTTATGCTCGGGCGCCAGAAACGCATTTACCGTACGTGGAGCTTCCTGCTGGACGCGGCGGCGGCGGTGTTGCTGTTGGAGACAATCTACTTGGCGCTCCTTGCCTGGTCCCCTCAGATCGCGCGTGCTTTGCAATGGTTGACCGGTTATCCGTTTGATTTTCAAGGCGTTGGCCACTTAACGCAGCAGGGTTGGCTATTTTCGGTGATTCTGCTGTGCCTGTTCCTTTCGCTCTGGTCGAATCGCTTTTACGCGATCGATTTCTTTGCTGACCGGCGCAAGATTGTCTTTGCGGCGATTAAGGCGACGCTGATCGGGCTCGGACTGGTGACGGTGTTTTTCTACTTTTTTGCCATCGTCGATGTGAACCGGTCGCTGTTGTTCGGGTTCTTCGGCACCTTCGGCTTCTACTTGATCGTTAAGGAACTGACCTTCCGTGAGGTGTTTATTCGTCGCCGTTTCCGGCGGCGTCCCTTGCGCGCTTTGCTGGTTTGCCCGGAGTCCGAGCGCGCGGCACTGGAGGCTCGTTTTGCCCGTGATGACCATGCTTCGGTGCGCCTTGACCACGCGCTTACGCAGGTTGAGCCGCTGGCGGCAACGCTCTCCGGGGGCGGGTTTGACCTGGTGCTGCTGGGGAATCATCCGGATGCGCAGGCTGCGATTGAAATTGCGGAGGAGCAAGGCGTCGAGGTCTGGTACCGGGCGGACTTTCTTTCCCCGCTGCTTGCCCGGCCGGAATTTGATGAGTTCGGCGGCGAACCGATTGTCGTCTTCTCCACGGTGCCGCATTACGAGGGGAAGTTTTTCTATAAGCGGGCTTTTGATGTGCTGGGGGCACTGGGCTTGTTGCTGTTGATGAGTCCGTTGCTGGCTTGCATCGCCGTCGGGGTAAAGGTGACCTCGCGGGGGCCGGTGTTCTTTCGCCAATCGCGCACCGGTTGGCGCGGGCGTCCATTTTCGATGTGGAAATTCCGCACGATGGCTGACGGTGCGGAGGGCATGCGCGAGGCACTCGGCGCCTCCAATGAACTGGATGGCCCGGCCTTCAAACTGACGAACGACCCGCGCATCACTCCACTGGGACATTGGCTGCGGCGTTACAGTCTGGATGAGTTGCCGCAGTTGTGGAACGTCTTGCGCGGAGAAATGAGTCTCGTGGGGCCGCGCCCGTTGCCAGTGGAGGAAACCCGGCGTTTTTCGGCCTTCCGGGATCGGCGGCGATTGAGCGTATTGCCGGGCCTGACGGGGCTCTGGCAGGTGTCGGGCCGCTCGGATATCCGGGATTTCTCGGAATGGGTCCGCCTCGATCTCGAATACATTGACCGTTGGAGCTTTTGGCTCGATGTCAGCATCCTCTGCCGGACCTTACCCACTGTCCTCAGCGGCCAAGGGGCACGCTGAGATCGGTGTCAGCCTCAGTTTAAATGTGAATGATTTAGTTTATTTTTGGAAAAGGGGCTAAACTTCCCTTCTGATTCAACGATAAATACAGGAAAGCTGCCGTCATATATACGTAAAACCTGTTAATTCGATGTCTCAATATAACGATAATCCGGATCCTGCCGCGGATTTAGCACCCAAACAGCGCTATGAGCTGGAGCGTTGGGCGCGCCTGAATGACATGAGCTTGACCGAGTTCCTCGACTCAAATGAAGCAAGCCGCTGGAAGCAAATGCGTGAGCAGAAAGCGGAGCAGGAAGCACGCTCCCGCATGGGGGACGCTTCTTAGAGCATTTTTCCTTTAAATAGGCCGAATCAGGTGGGAATCAGATTGGATGCAGCGCAAGGCGGCATTGATTGAGCGGGCTGGAAGCCCGTGATTGAAATGCCAACGCAGCGACCTTCT
>JBNNDZ010000145.1:0-5288 GCA_050285865.1 Puniceicoccales bacterium | reverse complement strand
ACCAGGGCATCGCCGTTTACGGTAACAAGGGCTCGACCGACCAGCACGCCTACGTGCAGCAGCTCCGCGACGGCGTCCTGAACTTCTTTGCGACCTTCATCGAAGTCCATCAAGACCGCGCGGGCGATTCGCCCAAGGTCGAGGCCGACTTCACCGCGGGCGACTTCCTCCAGGGCTTCCTGCTTGGCACCCGCGACGCCCTTTTCGAGAAAGGCCGCGAATCGATCACGATCTCCGTCAAGGACGTCACCCCTCACACCGTCGGCATGCTGATCGCCCTTTACGAGCGCGCAGTCGGTTTCTACGGAACACTGGTAAACGTGAATGCCTACCACCAACCCGGTGTGGAAGCTGGCAAAAAGGCTGCTGCAAGCACCCTCGAGCTGCGCCAAAAGGTGGTCGACGGCCTCGCCGCAAAACCCGGCGAAGCCTTTACCGCAGAACAACTTGCCGCTGATTTAGGTCTTGAATCACAAACTGAACTTATTTTTAAGTTGCTAGAACACATGGCGGCCAACAACAATCGTCCGATTCGGAAGCTAGCCGCTGATCCGTTCTACGAGTCTAAATACGTTATGGAGCAGTAATGCTCCCCCCTCCCCTAAAACAATCCCGTTAGCAGAATATTATGAAAGGTCTCTCCATCGCGCTCCGCGTATTAGCAATCCTCGGCGCTGCCGCAGCCGTTGCCGCTTGGGTAATGACGAAAGGGAAAGTCGAGGAGGCCGAACAGAAATTCGCCCAGTCTCAAGGCCAGGTGCAATCGGCGCAAAGTCAGGTATCTGAGCTTGAAGGCCAGATCACAACTGCCCGTGGTGAAGCCAACCGCCTCAGCGAGGAATTGGCCGATACCAAGGCCCGCGTGACCTTCCATCAAAAGGAGAGCATCGAGCAGAAGCGCGAAGTTTCGAAGCTGGAGTCCGCCCAAAAGGAACTTCAGGCCAAGTTCAAGGAGCTTCAAGCTGCCAACGACCAGCTCAAGCGGGAATTGATTGACCGGGATACCAACCGCCCGACCACTGCTACCGCCGACAGCGGTCGCGTGCAAGAACTCGAAGACAAGATTGCAACGCTGCAGACCGAATTGGCCAACGCCAACGACAAGCTCTCGGCCGCCAACATGCGGGCCCGCGCAGCAAGCGGCTCGGACACCGCCAGCACCGTGATGCCGACCGGCTTCCCCAGCAGCAGCACGACAACCACCGCAGCCAGCGGTTCAACGGCCCCGGCACCAGCCGCAACGGTCGCCCAGCTCAATGCTAAGAGCGCTTCGATCCTGCGCAGCGATCACGAGCGTGGCATTCTGATTATCAGCCGTGGCCAGGTTGACGGCCTACAAAAGCAAATGGAATTTAACGTCGCCAAGGGCTTGGAAAAGACGGTCCGCGTGAAGGTGGGCTCCGTTGCCCCGACTTACAGCGTCGCCTATGTCCTCCCCGGCGAGGACCCAAGCCACCTGCAGGAAGGCGACCAGGTCAGCATCAATCGCTAACGGCGGTTTGACACCGTGCCCCGGGCACACCATTTGTGCCCGGTGAACAAATTTTCGATGAGGGAGAACACAACTATCAACTGGCGACTGCTGATTGCCGCAGGTTTATTTTTAGGTGCACTTTTTGTGGGCGGCTGTGAGTCCGCCAACCCACAGGAAAGCCAACTGCCTTGGGCCCGCCCAGCCAGTTGGGAAGGTGGCGCGCCCGGCATGGGCGGCGGTGGCCTCAATCAAGGCCGCAACGGCTACTAATCCGGCCCTTTACCGGGCTCCCTATTCAGCTTAGATGGCCGCGGAAGCCGACGCTCAGTCACTCGAAAGCGGCCTTTACGTGGTCGCCACGCCAATTGGGAACCTTGGCGACCTTTCCGCCCGCGCCATCGATGTGCTGTGCCGGGCAGACTTAATTGCCTGCGAAGACACCCGCACCACTGGCAAACTTTTGGCTCACATCGGCTCTACTCAGCCGACGGTATCCTACCACGAGCACAACGAAATCGCGCGCGCGGAGGAACTGGCGGACAAAGTCGCTGCCGGCCAGGTGATAGCCATCGTGTCCGACGCTGGCACCCCTACCCTTAGCGATCCGGGCTTTCGCGTTGTGCGGGCTTGCCGTAAGCGCGGTTTAAATGTCGTTCCAGTTCCCGGTGCCTCGGCGCTACTCTCGGCACTCGCCGCTAGTGGTTTGCCCACCGACGCCTTTTTCTACGCAGGTTTCCTGCCCCCAAAGTCTGCCGCGCGTCGCCGCTTCCTGGAGCAGCATCGCGACTTTCCGCACACCATAATACTGTACGAGTCCTGCCACCGCATTGAGAAATTTCTTGCCGAGATGCATGAAATTCTTGGGCCGGACCGCGTGGTGTGCATCGCGCGAGAGCTCACGAAAAAATTTGAGTCAATTCGCACCGATTCGCTGTCGAAACTTGCCACTGGAGGGAATTCCATCAAAGCTAAAGGCGAATTCGTAGTCGTTATTTCAAGCAAGGATTTTGAGTTATGAGGTTAGGCGTCATTGATATCGGCAGCAATTCAATCAAGCTGCTGGTAGCAGAAACTGGCTCCTCCCTCGCCATCCATTACGAAACCAGTTGGGAGACCCGCATTGGCGCGACCCTGGGATCGTCCGACCAGCCGATCCTCAGTTCCCGCGCGATCTCCAACGCCTGCGAAGCGGTAAAGGCCCTCATCGACGAAGCCGGGGCGTACAGTGTCGAGCGCTTTGTCATCGCCGCAACGTCCGCCGTGCGTGACGCCGCCAATAGCGACGAATTCATTGAGGCGATGCGCACCGCCACGGGCCACCGCCTGCAAGTGCTCAGCGGCGAAGAAGAAGCCGCCTACATCGGCTGGGGTATCGCGACTGATTCCGTGCTTAATCAGTATCCGGAATTTTGTCTGGCCGATCTCGGTGGGGGTAGCCTGGAGCTAATCCACCTCAAAGACCGCGAAGTCGTGGCGAAAGTCAGCCTGCCACTGGGTGCCGTGCGGTTGAGCCGTCAGCTCCTGGAAGATCCCAACGAGCCGATGAAGTCCGTCGAAATGCGGCGCATCATCCGCCGAGTTCGTAAAACCATTGACGAATCCGGTTTCCACTTCCCCAAGGAAACGAACATCCTTGCCGGGACCGGTGGAGGGCTAGCCGTGGCGCGTGCAATCCGCGCATCCTGGCTGGGCCAGGCCCCCAATCAGGCAGGCAACTCACTGAGCATGGCGTACCTCCGCTTTTTGTATGTCGAACTTGCTGCGATGACACTCGATGAGCGCACCCGCATCGATGCACTTTCGCCCGAACGCGCCGACATCATGCCGACCGCTTTGCTGGTGCTGCTAACCGTAGCCGAAATGGCGGGCGCAGCATCCTTCATCTTCTCCGAGCACAACCTGCGCTACGGTATCGCCGCGCGGTATCTTTCGGACCAGAACGACGGCGATGCCAAAGTCACATTACCCTCAAACAATGGCGCGGGGAAACACGCTGACATCACCGCCGCCCAGCAAATTGCCCCGGGCGAGTAAGCAGCACCACTCGCCTCGCGCAATATAAGCGCTGGAAAGGCCGTCTTGGTGGACTCGCATAATCACTGCGGGCCTGATTGGCCTTATTCAAGAAAAACTGCTTCAACCTGCCCAACCGCACGCTGGCCCACGAGCTTACGCTCGCAGCTACCAACGCGCAGAATGCTCAGCAAAGACGCTCGAAGTCAGCCCTAGCAGATACGGCCCTTGCCGCCGACTTCGTCAACAAGCTCGTCGTAATCGCGGGCATCGGCGTTGAGTTTGTCCAAGCAAAGCTGCATGTCTTGAGCGAACTTTTCCGCCATGTCGCGCGAGAAGTTTTCCTTCACCACCATGCGGAGGACATGGACATCGTCCGCATCCGCCGGCAGGGCGTAGGCCGGGACAATCCAGCCATATTGACGGAGCAAGTCGCTGAGCATGTAAGGCACACGCGAGGGCAGCGAACGGTTTTTCATGCGGACAGTGACCGTCGGTAAGTACTTGGATTCGTTGAGCAGCTCAAACGCACCGGTTTCGAGGAGCTTCTTCTCCAGGTAATGGGCGTTATCCATGATGTTGCTCATGATCTGGCGATAGCCCTCCTGGCCAAGGCGCAGGAAGTTGTAATACTGCAACAGCACCATTGAGGAAGCCCGGGAGAAATTGAGGCTGTAGTTCGGCATCGAGCCACCGAGGTAAGTGATGTTAAACACCAACTCCTCGGGCAAGTCACTGCGATCACGGAAAACCACCGTGCCAATGCCGGGGTAAACGAGGCCGAACTTGTGATTCGAAATATTGACCGACTTCACGTGTTCGAGGCGGAAGTCCCACTCCACATCCGGGTATACGAATGGCGCAACAAAGCCGCCACTGGCACCATCGCAATGAATCGGGATGTCCCAGCCCTTCTCGGCTTTAAGGTTCTTCAAATAATCGTTGATGCCACGCACATCATCGAGTTGCCCCGTGAAGGTCGTGCCAATGACGCAGCCCACGGCGATCGTGTTCTCATCGACAAATCCGTCCAACTGATCGGCGGTCATGTAGAACTGCTCCTTCTTGAGCGGCACCATGCGCTGTTCGACATCGAAATAGCGGGCAAATTTCTCCCAGCAGGTGTGCACATCGGCGGAGAAAACAACGTTCGGCTTTTCCGTGGACAGGCCTGCCTCCTGGCGACGCTTTTTCCAGCTCCACTTGTGCGCGAGGAGGCCGAGCATGATGGCCTCGGACGACCCAACTGTGCAAGTGCCAACGGGATCGCAGTCTTTCGGCGCATTGAGCATGCGGCCCATCATGCTGACGACGCGCTGATGAATTTCTTCGGTTTGCGGGTATTCGTCCTGATCGACGAGGTTCTTGTTGGCGGTTTCCTTGAGGAGCTGATCCGCCTCAGGCTCCATGTAAGTGGTTACGAAACTGGCCAGGTTCAGCGCCGGGTTGCCGTCGAGGTTCATCTCGTCCTTAATCACCTGATAGGCGACACGGGCGTCCATCCCCTCCTCCGGGATTTCGTACTTCGACACCGTCTGGTCCATGTGACGGTCGGCGTAGGTGAGATGGAGATTTTCGTTATGCTCGTCGAGATGCTTGACCTGTTTCATATCAAAAGCCTAGGGTAGATCCCGCATGCCGCGCAACGTTGAACTGACTCGAAACCTGATGGTAACATTAGGACTCGTGTCGCTATCCATATCGGCCTTTGCCAATGAGGAAAGCGGCGACAAGCTTGTTTCGCTCGATGAGGACGAAGCACTAGCAACAGCCTGGCTCGATCAGGATTATTTCCTGGGAT
>JBNNDZ010000144.1:0-6989 GCA_050285865.1 Puniceicoccales bacterium | reverse complement strand
GGGCGGCCACGCGGGGGTGGAGCTCTTCGTTGGGGCGCAGGAGCAGGGCGCTGCGCTTGGCGTAGGCGTCGAACGGGCCGGGGCGGGAGGCGAAGTCGGCCTCCAATGCCAGGAGCGTCTGACCGGAGATCAGGCAGCGCTCCAAAGCACGGGCCACACGGCGCGGGTTCTCGCGGTGGAGTTTGCCTGTGCCGTCGGGGTTGAGCCGGTCCAGTTCGCGGAGGAGCCCTCCAAGGCCCTCGCGGGCCTCGATTGCGGCGATGCGGGAGCGGACAGCGGGGTCCGGTTCCAAGTCATCCACGACAGGCACGAAGTAGCTTTTTAAATAGAAACCGCTGCCGCCCACGACGAGCACTTGCTTGCCGCGGGCGAAGATCTCGGCGACCGCCTGCTGGGCCTCGGTCACGTATTCCTTGATTGAGCAGGCCTGCCGGACAGGCCGAATGTCGATCAGGTGATGCGGGACTTCGATGCGTTCCTCCGGCGTCGGCTTGGCCGTGCCAATGTCCATTCCACGGTAAAAGAGCAGGGCGTCGGCGTTGACAATTTCCGCGTTATTGGCCGCAGCCCACTCAAGTGCGAGCGCGGTTTTGCCGACTGCGGTCGGCCCGGCGAGAATGTAAATTGTGTGTGACACGGCCCTAAGTGCATGACAAACCAGCCGATGTGCCGTAGTCACGCATAATTCGTCAAAAGCCGCGATGAAGCTGACTCTTGTAACCGAAACGTATCCTCCCGAAGTTAACGGCGTAGCCATGACGCTGGAGCGACTGGTGACGACACTCATCAAGCAGGGGCACGTCGTGGACCTGGTTCGCCCGAAGCAAAAGGCCGATCCGGACTCCCCCCGCGAGCCGTATCCCGTGCATTGGGTCGGCTCGATCCCGCTTCCCGGCTATGCTGATTTGCAATTCGGCTGGTTTGCCGGGGGAAAGCTGAAAGACCTCTGGACCAAGAACCGCCCCGACGCTGTCCACATCGCAACTGAGGGTCCGCTCGGCTTTTCCGCGCTTAATGTCGCCCGGAAGCTGGACCTGCCGATCGTCACCAGCTTCCACACCAATTTCCACACTTACGGGGACCACTACCACTACTCGTTCCTGGCCAAGCCGCTCATGGCCTACTTTCGCTGGGTGCACAACCGTACGCTGGCGACCTTCGTGCCTTCGCAGGACGTCGTGGTCGACTTGGAAAATTACGGCTTTAAGAACGTCAGAATATTCAGCCGAGGCGTCGATACCGAGCTCTACGGGGCACACCGCCGCAGCGAGGAGTTGCGCGCCTCGTGGGGCGTTGCGCCCGATGCGCCGGTTGTGATTTACGTTGGCCGGGTTGCGGCAGAGAAGAATATCCCGCTGACCATCGCCGCCTACCAGCGCCTAAAGGAGAAAATGCCCGCGGCCAAGCTTGTCGTGGTGGGTGATGGCCCCGAGCGAGCTGGGCTGGAGAAGCGTCATCCGGAAATCATTTTTGCGGGCATGCGGCGGGGGGAAGACCTGGCGGCCCACTACGCTTCGGCGGACTTTTTCCTCTTTGGCAGCACAA
Organism: Puniceicoccales bacterium; assembly: GCA_050285865.1. Classification (GTDB taxonomy): domain Bacteria; phylum Verrucomicrobiota; class Verrucomicrobiia; order Opitutales; family Cerasicoccaceae; genus Cerasicoccus. Next base: position 5,444 of record JBNNDZ010000144.1, on the reverse strand, counting down.
CGGAGACCTTCGGAAATGTGCTCACCGAAGCCATGGCCAGCGAATTGTTGGTCTTGGGCTACGATTACGCTGCCGCGAAACACCACGTAGTGGACGGCGAGAACGGCTTCAAGGTGCATTTCAAGGATGAGGCGGCGTTCCTGGCGTCCGTCGACCGCATGATCGAAATGCAGCCGCGCTGGCCGGAGATCCGCCGCGCTGCCCGCCAAAAAGCGGAGTCGCTCTCCTGGGATTCCATTATTGCGGCCTACGCGGACGAGGTCGCCGCATTGGCGGGAATTCAGCCCGCTGCAACGGCCGTGTCGGGGGTTGGCGAATAAGTTTTGCCCAGTGAATAACCATGCAGGGGGTCGTGAATTGTCGTCATTTGGCCGTCCAAAATTCGAATCACTGTAACAAAACTCCGATTTTTGTGCCACCAGCAAGGCGATAGGGTCACGAAACCGTTAACTCACAAGTTGCTCACCAATTGGGTTTTGACCGGCTTATTCACAGTTATTAACATTCGGTTCCAGACACTTTGGGGAAGTCACCGATGAAAAAACCAGCGCTAAAATACAAGACGATCGTCCTTTCCGACGTTCACCTCGGTACAGCCGACTGCAAGGCGGAAGAAGTAAACTTTTTCCTCAAGCACACCCGTTGTGACAAATTGATCCTCAACGGTGACATCATCGACGGTTGGAGCCTTAAGCGTAAGTTGCACTGGAAGCCCAGCCATACGTGGTTCATCCGCCGGGTGCTCAAGATCGCCGAAAAGCAGAAGACGGACGTTATTTACCTGCGTGGCAACCACGACGATTTCCTCTCCGGTTACCTGCCGCTGGTGTTCGATCGTTTGAAGATCGTCGACGAATACGTCCACCATGGCAAAAAGGGCGATTACCTCGTTGTTCATGGCGATTGCTTCGATGCTGTCACGACGCATTCGAAGTTCGTGTCGATCCTTGGGGACATCGGTTATCAACAATTACTCCGCCTCAACCGCTTTTATAATCAATGGCGTGCCTTTCGTGGTAAGGAATATTACTCACTGAGCAAGGCGATCAAAGCCCGGGTTAAGCAGGCGGTGAATCACATCAGTGACTTTGAGGACCACCTCCAGGCATTGGCCTCGAAACGTGGCTGTATCGGCATCATTTGCGGTCATATTCACACCGCTGAAGACAAGATGATCGGGGATACCCATTACCTGAATTCCGGAGACTGGGTGGAGTCCATGACGGCACTTGTGGAAGACTCTGACGGCAACTGGGAGGTGCTCGATTACGGCGAATTTTGTCTCCGCTTGCGCGCCAAGGCCGAGGAGCGCCACGCCAAGACGCCCCAACCGCCAGTGCGGCATCAGGATGGGGTCGTGACGGCACCGGATGACGACACCGTCATATGGCTGGATGAAGAAGAATTAGCCGCCCAGAGCTAGACCGCACGAAGGGTTCAGCGGATTGGGACACCGTCCCGAATTTGTCGGTTGAGTTACGAAAAAACGGTCAAAAAAGGACCTAGGGGGGCAATTTTGGTGGATTTATGGCGGTTTTACCTTTCCAATTAAAGGTATAATTGATTGTATTGGCGGAATGATCCGGCGGTGACCTGCCGTTATTGTGTTCGCCACTAACCTAAATCTTGTCACTCAAAGGAAGATTACACCTCGGGTATGAAGACCGTAGCTATCATCGAAGACCAAACCGCCGTTCGCGAAATGATCGCGGACATCATCCGATCCACCCCTGGTTTTGAGGTGATCGCCGAATCCGGGGAGGGCCAGGAAGCCTTGGGCATCTGCCTCAACGAAAAGCCGGATTTCATCGTTCTGGACATCATGTTGCCGGGCCTCAATGGCGCGGAAGTCCTGCGCCGCATTGCAAAGCAACTGCGCAACACCCGTGTACTCGTTTTCTCGGGTTATCAAAACCCGTCCCTCGTGCGCGAGCTGCTTCAAGCCGGTGCGCATGGTTTTGTGGAAAAGTCGGCCCCGCTCTCCGAACTGCGTAAGGGTATCGACATCGTCGCCAACGGCGGCAGCTATTTTGGCCCCGAGGTTGCGCAAATGCTGCGTGAAGCAGTGCTCAACCCCAGCTCCAACGCCAAGAAAGGCGTGGAAGTCCTGACGGCCCGTGAGCGGGAAATCCTCCAACTCATCGCCGAGAGCTACAGCACCAAGGAAGTCGCACAAAAGCTCAGCATCAGTGTAAAAACGGCGGAAAACCACCGCACGAACCTGATGAAGAAGCTCGACCTGCACGACGTCGCCAGCCTGACCCGTTTCGCCATCCAGAATGGCCTCGTCGAAGGCATGGTCCGCGTCCCTCAGTCGTAGGAGACGCGGAGGTTTCCATTTGACCAGCCCACCTTGGGCTTTGTAATATAGTTTAATGGAAATCGCGGAAGCAGATTTGCCCGGATTGGCATTGGTCGGGCAGTATCGTCATTTTGGCGAGCTCGGGCCCGCATACTGCATTCGGAAAGTCTTCCGTGGCGGCGAAGGTCATCAATGGATGCTGAAAATCGAGGTGGTCGGTTCCGGCGAGATTCTTGACTATCCCTTTGCGCAAGCGCAGTCGGACCCGATCGCATCCTGATGTTCGCCATCGCTTTTGATTTGGTCGTAGCGGAAGCATTACGGCATCATCCCAAGGGAGTATCGCAGGCATACTCGGATGTTGGGACGACGCTTGGTCAGTTCGGATTTGAGCGAGTGCAGGGAAGTCTATACACGACTGAATCGGAGGACATGGCTAATTTGTTTCAGGCGATTCAAGCGTTGAAGTCGATGTCGTGGTTCTCGTTGTGCGTTCGTGATATCCGAGCATTCCGGGTCGAGCAATGGTCGGATTTCACCGGTGTTGTCAAAAGCGGGCCCTAGCTCACGTCCGCCCGCTCTGCTAGGATATCGTCGAGAAGCGAGTGGTTGCCAAGCGTTGTGGTGCGGTAGGTTCGCAGGGTTGGGCAATCGTGCTGGGCGGCGGTGCAGATTTCCGCAATGTCGCCCCCTTCGCCGGCGTGACGGCCGGGGCTGAGGAACAGCAATGCGACAACCACCGGACCACGGGCGAAGTCCGGCTCGCGAAGCACGCGTTCCAATAACGGCTCGTTGAAGTCGTATTCGGAGCCTTCCCGACGCTCCATCGAGGCGACCGAAAATGCGCGGCAGCGTCCCCCGAGCAGTCGCTTTAGCTGGGTACCGATTTGATTGCGGACCTCCGTGACGGCGGGGGCCGGACTGCCGTGGTCGACCAGGATCACGGCGGGCTGATCGAGTTGGTGGCGGGCAATGGTGGAGTCGACCCGCTCGACCAGGGCGCGGGCCAGACGGTTGTCACCGGGCGAGTCGAGGTCATGCAGTGGCGGGGCGATGTCGATGTCCAGATTTGCCCAAGCGGGGTTTTGCTTTTTCAGCTCCGCGACTTTGTCCGGGATGTATTCGGTGAGTGCGCGGCTGGGACCAAAGAAGAATGGCAGCACGCGGAACCGGCGTTGCCCGGCATGCAGACGGCGCTTGAGCGCGGGGATGAAGGTTTCCGCCGGAAGGCCATCCAATTGGGCGGGCGGGACCTTGCTCGAATGCAGCAGCGACACCGGGGCGACGAGTCGGCCGAGGCGTGCGGTCAACCGGTCGGCAGTGAGGCGGAGGGCGAAGGTGGAGTCTGCTCGCAGGGAACCGTTATCCACGAGGAATAAAGCGGGTTCAGGGGCTTCTTTTTTATTGGTGGGCATGGAAATGACTTGCGGTCCGTTTGACGCGCGTAACACTATGCGTGCATGTTTCGGGTTTTCAACTTTGTCTTGATGGTGATTAGCGCGGCGCTCCTGTTTTCCGGTTGCGCCGATTCCAATGAACCCCAGCCGGGCGACACGATCCTTGGCTCGCCCACCCGCATGGGCAATGGCGATTTCATCAACCCCGACGATTACGACCCGAACGCCCAATATGGCGCACCATCATCGGATAACATTGGCTCGGGCGGCTCCGGCTACAACCCGGGTGACCTCGAAGTCCGCGATATGGGCAGCTTCAATTCCACCGGCCCCGGCGGCATGGGTGGCATGGGCGGATCGGACGACGTGCTTTCCTCAATCTATTTCGGCTTTGACTCCTCCAGCGTTCCTGGGGACGAGCGTTACAAGCTCGAAGCAGCGGCGGACTACCTCCGCAACAATCCCGGTGCCCGCCTGATCGCAGAAGGCCACACCGACTCCATTGGAACTTCGGAATACAACAACGCACTGAGTGACCGCCGCGCCCAAAGCGTGAAGGAATACCTCGAAACGCTCGGCATTATGAGCAACCGCGTGGAAATCCTCGCCCTGGGTGAGATCGAAGCCGACCAAAGCGCGACCAAGGGCAGCGAAGCCTCCCGCCTCGACCGCCGTGTCGATCTGGTGCCAGTTCAATAAACCACCGTCCAGTTCTGCGGTTTTCAGTTTGCCGGTTCCCGGTTTTAATCGTGGATGATAATAACTGAAAGCCGATGAACCGTCAGCTGGGAAACGGATTCGTCAGAATCCCATTGCGCGGAGGGCATTTTCTGCTATCTTGGTTGGTTCGTTAGATTATTCATGAAGGACCAAGCCTCCAGCCTCCAACCGGATACGGCTGCGCCGACCAGCGCCAAGCCGACGGTTCACTATGACCACCATTTCAAGGTCACGCCGGAATACCGTGCGTCGCTGCCGGACATGCAGAACGCCGACAGCGCGAACATCCAAGGCGCGAATGTCCCGATTATGCAGGTGGGTATTTCCAATTTCCGCCTGCCGCTGACCTTCCTGACCGGGGATAAGCGCCAGCTTTCGCTGGAGACTTCGGTCACCGGGACGGTGTCGCTGGGCGCTGATGCCAAGGGCATCAACATGAGCCGTATCATGCGGGTATTCTACGATTTCAAAGAGCGCGTGTTCGACCTGGAACTGCTCGAAGAAATCCTGTTGCGCTACAAGCAGGAGATCGGCAGCAGCCGCGCGCGACTCAAGTTGAGCTTCAATTACCCTATCCTGAAGCCCAGCCTGCGCAGCAACCTCGAAGGCTGGCAGTATTATCAGGTATCGTTCGAGGGCTTCCTCGACGACCTCGATCGTTTCCGCAAGGTCATCCATTTCGATTTCGTTTATTCGTCGGCCTGCCCATGCTCGTCGGAGCTCTCCGAGCACGCCCGCGAAGCCCGCAACATCTACGGCATTCCGCACTCACAACGGAGTAAGGCGCGTGTTTCGCTGGAGGTGCGTCATGGCCAGCACATCACTCTGGAAGAAGTGCAGCAGCACTGCCTCAAGGCGCTCCAAACCGAGACACAAGTCATGGTCAAGCGTGAGGACGAGCAGGCGTTCGCAGAGCTCAACGGTGCCTTTGTGAAGTTCGTGGAAGACGCCGCGCGTCTGTTGTACGAGCAGTTTGATGCCGATGAACGTATCCGCGATTTCCAGATTGCCTGCGCCCACTTGGA
>JBNNDZ010000143.1:0-2789 GCA_050285865.1 Puniceicoccales bacterium | reverse complement strand
CCGATCTGTTCGCGCCAGCAAACCCGCACCGGTGCAAATCGACCCCACGATATCCGCCTCCCGACCGATACGGCGCAAGTCGTTGATTAAAGCCACGTTGTCAACTTCACGCCGCGTGCCACGACCACCGGGAACCAGCAGAATATCCAACTTATCGATGTCTCCCAAAGCCGTGTCTGCCACCACCACCGGCCCCTGGGCGGACGCCAGCTGACCGGCGTTTTCAGCCACCATGCGGATGGCAAACCGCTCCGGAAAACGCCCAAAAAACTCCAGCGGTCCAAAAACATCGAGCAGCTCGAAGCCTTCAAACAGCACCATGCCCAACTGGTATTGTTTTTCCATCAAATCAAAAGCCAACTGCCGAGCCCAAGGAAGACTGCGAAGCCCACGATATCCGTTGATGCGGTCAGGAACATTTGACTGCTCTGCGCGGGGTCCAGCTTCAGTTGACGCAGCGTAATGGGAATCAACGCCCCCGCCAACCCGGCATACGTCATCGAAATAATCATCGCGACGAAGATCACGCCGGAGACGTCCCAGTGACTGGTAAAAATCCCCACTGCCAGCGCGGCAATCATCCCGATCATAATCCCGCTGAGGCAGGCCTTGACCGCCTCACGAATGAGCACCGTCCGCGCTTTGTCGCCCAGCCCACCGAGCGCCAGCGTGCGGATAACGATCGCCAGCGTTTGGCCACCCGCATTACCGCCGAGGCTCGCCACAATCGGCATACACACCGCCAGAATGGTCAGGTGGCTGATCTGTTCTTCAAACATCGAGATCACCCCGCCCGCCAAAAATGCAGAGCCAAGGTTGACCAGCAGCCAGGGGCTCCGGCGGCGCACACTTTCGGGAATCGGGTCGTTAATGGACTCGTCACCACCCGCACCAAGGGCCTTCTGAAAGTCTTCCGTGGCCTCCTGGTTGATAACGTCGATGATGTCGTCGTCCGTCACCATGCCCAGCAAGCGGTGTTCGTCATCGACGACCGGCAAGGCGTGGTAATTGTGCTGCGCCATTTCCCAGGCGACCTGCTCCTGGTCCATCATCACGTTGATGACACCGCGCAGTTCGGTCCGCATGATGTCGCCGATCTTCTGCTCGGTCTTGGCCATGACCAAGTCGCGCATCGAGACGGTGCCCAACAAATGCCCGTCGTCGTCTACCACATACACGTAGTAGATGTGCTCGAACTCATTGTGGAGCGTATGAAGGTGGTCAACGGCTTGGCGAACAGTCATTTCCGGCGCGACAGTCGCCACGTCGGTCGTCATGATGCCGCCCGCCGAATCCTCCGGGAAGCTGATCAGGGTGCGGACCGTTTCAGCAGTCTCGGGTTTGACATTTTCGAGGAGGCGATTCTGGTCAGCTTCCTCCATGCCGCCGAAAATGTCAGCCGAGTCGTCCGGATCGAGTGCCTCAATGACTCGTGTGGCGCGGGGCTCACGCATCCGGCCGATGACCTCCGCCGCGTCCTCACTGTCCATTTCCGAGAGAACGAGCGCAATGTCCTCAATATTCAGCAGGCGCAGAACCACGCGGCGGTCATCGACATCCAGCCGCTCCAGGAACTTACCGATTGTATAGGGTGAAGTCCGGGAAAGCTTCTCCTTGTTGATCGCGTTGAGCGAAGTCGATTCGGCGAAATCAATCAGATCGTCGAGCGAGTATTCGTCGGCGGCCAGTGGGCTTTCGGGAAACGGCGGTTCGGACGTGGACATAATCGATGAGCATCGGACGATGTCGCCCTCAATTTAGTGACGCAAGCCGGGACTTTTGGAATCTAGCTGAAGAAGCGGTATCTTGCCGCTTCCCGACCAACACGAACAAGCGGCGGGAAGCCGCTTCCACGGAAAATCATCACCCAAACGCCTTAACCAACTTCGTGAATTCACGAAACTGCGGATGCGTGGCATCACCAAGCAGCGAGTAAAATATCGTTTCGCTGGGCAAGATATGTGCCCCGGCGTTACGTAGTGTGGCCAGGGCTGGTTCGCGATCCCCATTGCGTCGCTCCGCCACAGCATCGGTGAGAATCGTCACATCAAGCGACTCAGCCATCGCCTGGACAGCGGTTTGGTAAACGCAAATCGTCGATTCAACACCTGCAATCAGGATGTGCTGCACATTACGTTCACGTAGCCAATCAAGAATGCCCTCCGCGCCGAGCGCAGAAAATGCCGTCTTGGCAAATACCGGTGCGCCGGGGGCCGCCTCCAACAGCGAAGGAGCCGTCGTCCCAAGCTTCTCCGGGACCTGTTCGGTGATCGCCACAGAAATCCCGAGTAGGGGTGCAACCCGTGCAGCGAACTCCGCCCGGCGCAAGGCATCCACCCCGCCCGGAATTGCGTCCAGAAACGCGGGTTGTAGGTCGACCAGCAGCAGCGCAACCGGCAACGGCAAAACAGTTTCATCGCTCACAATGCAGGGTCTAGCTCCCGCATTCCCACACGTCAAACGGCGAATCTCCCCGCATGCGCCATACGCACATACAGAGCGTCACGTTGCAAAAGGTAGGGCGCAGCCTCCAGGCAAGCCGCCACGTCACGTTGCGTCATCCAGGTAGGGAGGCTTGGCCTCAAGCCTCCGCACGTCACTCGTCCCACGCTCGAGCAGCGTCACGTAGGGAGGGCTGAGGCCAGCCCTACCTACCCATTTACGCAACGTGACGTGCGGCTTGCCTGGAGGCTGCGCCCTACCTGCGTGACGAGCGGAGGGCTGAGGCCAGCCCTCCCTACCCTTTGCGCAACGTGACGCAGCGGCTTGCCTGGAGGCTGCGCCCTACC
>JBNNDZ010000142.1:0-6441 GCA_050285865.1 Puniceicoccales bacterium | reverse complement strand
GGTGGAAGGCGTAGCCGTTAATGACCTCCGGCCCCAGGAAGAACTGCAGGTTGCCAATCATATGGCCGAGCACGAAAAGCACCAGGACGAGGCCGGAAAGGGCCATCAGGTACTTCTTCACTAGCGAAGGAATGCGAGGGGTTGCGGAGTCGCTCATGATTAGGAAAATTTTTAACAGCAGCAGTATTCGCGCTGTTGATAACCTCCTCCGAGACAGTGCGACTACACCCGTTTATTTCAATGACTTACGTGCAATAAGGAAACTTTATAAGCACTGCAACTCCCAAGAATTAAGAGGAAAAATAGAGACTGAGTCTCACGCTCTTTAATATACTAAAAAGAGGTGTTAGAGGCACGGAAATGCTTTTAGCAGGCGGCTTTGGGGGCTTCACGATTGGGACCGTATCCCCACACGAACCACCATAGAAATGCAAGTGCTCCGTAGAAGAAAATTAATCCTACAATTTCGTGCATTAGCATATAATTATCGATATGCGGTGCGAGTAACACAATGACGAGAATTCGCAGCGTATTGCCAATGAAAGCGGTAAAAAGCGCAAGGCCAAGGACGAGGCAAAAGTCGAGTGCCTTGAGCCGTCGGTAGATCGCGAGCAGGACCGTGAGCAGGATGGACGAGGTTAGCAGTCCGAAGCCATTACACTCTGCTGCTACGTGAAACGGGCGCCCCTCTACGGCGAGAATTAACGCGGGTTGCGGGGTTTGGACCAGTTCCAATTGCGCACCTTGCCCAATGAATCGCAGGAACTCGAGTGAACCCCGTCCGGCCAGCGCGCGCATCGGCCAGTCCACCAGCGGCAGTGCCAGGGCCAGGAGCATAAAGACCGTGAAGGCCACGATAAAGCCCCGCGCTGCCTTGGCTGCAACTGGTCCCAGGGTGAACCTCACCAGCGATGCCAGTGCCAGCCCAAAGCCGGTCAGCAGCAGTGCATTGTGGGCAAAGGCACCGGCGGTGTCATCCTGCGCAGGCAGAAACATGCTCGCAGTTGCCAGCAGAAACGAGAGTGCCAGCAGCGCCACGCTTTGCCGGTCATGCGCCAGCACGAGATGCAGTCGTCGCCGCTTTTCAAAGAGCAAAAAAACGCCAGCCGCCGCCAGCACGATAAGCGCGTGAAAAAGCTGGTCGTTGGCTTCAGTAGTCCGAAACAGCCATTGCGCCAAGGGATAAAATACCAGCGCCGCCCCGAGGTAGGTAGCCATCATCACCGGCCAGTCCACCTGCGTCTCAGTGGGCGCGGGGACGGGGTCGGGCTGTTGGTCGAGGTCGGGCATGAGGTGGGTTATGAATGCTGAATTCCGAAGTATGAATGATGGATGGGGGCTTGGCTAGTGTGGTGTCAGTTAAGTTATCGTCCAATTAAAAGTGGTGCCCGGTGTCCCTACCGGGCGTTCGCAGCCTCTCAACTAGCGTTGTGGAACTGCCCGCTAGCATTGCTTCGCAAAACGCACGTCGTTCTGCATCCGGAATAAATTCCACTTCGATCCGAAGCACATCCGAATCTGCATATCGAAGTTTGCTAAACTGAACCGATTCAAGCAATCGCGTCACGATCTCTGCTTCCATGGCGATACAAAACTGAGCCGGATCGTCCATTGGACGCTGTAACACACAACAGCCAAAATATACACTGATTGCCATACCTCGCCCTACCGGCTCAAACACGCGATTGCGAGGTCGCGCATGACGGATTGCTGATCCTGTGGCTTGCGCATGAGGTCCTCGAATGCGCGGGTAAAGGCGATCTGGAAATCCACCAGTTGCTTCAGGTTGAGCTTGGCCGTGCTCGGGGCAATTTTGTTGCCCAAATACCAGAGGTTTTGCGTGAAAACATTGAACGCGCTCTTGTCGTCGAACTCGCCAAAGTGTCGCTGATACTTGCGCGCAGCGGCCTCGAAGGCAGGCTTGGAAAAACCGCGCGAGCCAAGCTTCAGCTCACCGGCATCCATCAGCACGCGCAACTGGATCATCAGCCGGTTGCGGTTCTGCAACGTGGAAATAAGTGGACGCGCCTCCTTGTGGATAAAGAAGAACCGGCGCAACGCATCGAGGGTCCAGTTGAGGTCGAGCGAGAAGAACGCTTCGGCAGCCTCGAAGAAATCACCCTCACCAAAGTGCGGCACGAGCTGCGTCACGAGCGCCTCATCGATCTCACCGCCCTCTTTGCCAATGTAAGTTGCAAGCTTGCGGGATTCCTCCAGCACCAAACGCGTGTTCCCGCCGACAAGCCCGATCAGCGCCTGAGTCGCCCCACGGGTAAATTCGACGTTCATCCGGCGGCTTTCCGTCGCGAGCAGATCGAGGAGAAAGTCATCGCTCGTCCCACTCTTGAGGTCGGTGTAGTCGCTGTTTTTTGCAAACCACTTGAACTCTTTGCGGCGTCGGTCAACGGGATGTGCCGTGATGAGCACGTCCACCGCATTGGGGTCGAGTGTGGCGAGTTCCTCCTGCCAGTCGGCCACCAGCTTCTTGGGGGGCTCGGCCCGACCTGTCACGCTGTCGGCAAAGAAATTAACGTCCTTGAGCCAGACGACCTTTTTGTCACCAAACATGGACATCGTCTGCGTGGCGGAGCGAAACTGGTTCAACGCCGTCTCGACCTCAGCCATATTTTGCGCGGCACCGTCGATGGTCTCCTTGGCAAAGTCGTCCGCAATGTCCTTGGTTTTCTCCGCAAAGACCTGTTGCCCCTCGCGTGTCACGAGGAAGTCGTCGTCGCCACAAATAAACGTGAAGGGTTTCGCACTCACCGGAAGAACAAGCTCACCGCAACCATCCCGGCGTGGCAAAGCGAAAATGCGCGCGCGGGAGTTAAACCACGGATGACACAGATGGACACTGACCGCACATGATGGAAATTTAACAGTAAGTTCGGGAAGAGCGGGAAGTGTGCAACTCCTACAGAAGGTAACTAAGAGCATGAAACCCATTTCGGTTGCTACTTCTTTACCATCGTTAACCAATGCGAGAAAACACGCACGCCTATTATCAGTGTTCATCAGTGTCATCAGCGGTTCATGCTGCACCACGGATTTTTACTGACGCCATGGCTTCGGTCGATAGAGTCCGGTCCATGCGCAAAACATTCGCGTTCCTCCTTTTCGTAGCATTGACCGCCGCGCCGTTTGCCCAGGCCGCCCCAACGGCAGAAATCGCTGCGCGCGAGTCGGCAGACAAATGGCTCAAAGTCGTCGATGCCTACAACTACGGGGAAGCGTGGGCGCAGTGCGCGCCATTTTTCCGCGTGCAAATCTCCCGCGAAGAGCTCGTTGCGGCCCTGGAAAAAGTCCGCACGCCACTGGGCAAAGTGGAGTCGCGTGAGTTGTCGCGCCTGTTTTACACGACCACGTTGCCCAATGCGCCGGAAGCACACTACGTCGTGGTGCAGTATAAAACGAAGTTTGCCGGGCGCGCCGAGCTCGCCATCGAAACGATCACCCCCATGCTCATCGCGCCCGATGGCGACCCCGTCTCCGTCATCGAGGACCCGACCACCACACCGGGCAAATGGGAAGTTTCGGGGTATTATATCCAATAATCACGTCGAGTTGTTTTAGAGTGCGGTGCCCTGACACCGCTTTCGCCACGGATGCTAGAAGCATAGCCAGGCCCGCAACTTGGAACCGACTTACGATTGCGCTGTCGGGGAATGTCGCTAATTTGACTTCCGCATGACTCGTGTCCTCATCGTTTTCGCCGCCTTCCTTGTTGGCTTTTATCCCTATACTCAAGCGCGGCCCCTCGCGCAAACTACCGACGCAATCATGTCGGTATCCGATATTAAGCCCGGTTTGACCGGCACTTGGAAAACCGTTGTCGATGGCACGCAAATCGAGGAATACAATTTCAAGGTCTTGGGCGTATCCCCCAATTTCGCGGGCCCGAACTCACCAGTCATCATTGCGGAAGCCACAGACGCCTCGCAAATCCTCAGCGGCCCCGTGGGCGGAATGAGCGGCAGTCCGTGCTACATCGACGGGAAGCTCGTCGGTGCCTACGCATACGGATACCTCTGGCCCAAGGAACAAGCTATCATCGGCATCACCCCGATTAAGGAAATGCTGAAAGTCTTTGAAAAGGACAGTGCCAACTCCGGCGTTGCGAGCAGTAATTCCCAACCGCGTCCCAGTGGGGCGATTCGCATCGAGGACCTCCCGCGCCCGTCGCAACTGCTCAGCCGCCAACACAGCGAAACCGCAGGCCTACGCTCTGCATTACAAAGTGAGTCAACTCCAGCCATCAAATTGCCGTCGTCGAAACGAAGCTCCGGCGCAATGCCCACCTTGGCACCCGTGCCCACGCCTCTCTTTGCCGCAGGCGTATCCGCCCACACAATCAGCGAGTTCCGCCCCTACGCCGAAGCGATGGGCCTGGACCTGATGAGCGCGCCCGTCGGCGCAACGAGTGACTTGGAAGCCGTGGACCTCGTCCCGGGATCACCCGTCGGCGGCGTGCTGCTTGATGGCGATTTTTCCTTTGTCGCCGTGGGCACATGCACCTGGCGCGAGGGGGACAACTTCCTGGCCTTCGGACATCCGTTCCTGCAGGGCGGCGCGACGGACATCCCCATAGCCCCGGCGGAAATCATTACAATCGTCCGCTCCGTCCCGAGTTCGTTCAAGTTGTCCAACATCGGCCCCATCGTCGGCTCCATCACGCAGGACCGCCTTACTGCCGTAGCGGGCGAAGTCGGCCGAATGACACCGCTGACTCAATACGCGGTCAATGTCACCGATGCCAATGGCACCACCCGCACCTACGATGGGAACCTTTTTCAAAACGAAAACATGTCGCCGTTCCTGGCGATTCTCGGGCTGTTTCAGGCAACTTCTTCCACACTCGAAAGTGGCGAAGACCAAAGCTACTCCATCACGCTGCATGCTGACTACGAGGGCTACGACCCCATCAGCGTTACGCGTGGTGGCGCGGGCCAAGGCGGGCTGATGATGACCATGTTTCGCTTCTGGGATGTGCTCGGCATGCTCGCCCAAAATCCATTTGAGCGCCCGGTGCTAAACACACTGACCTTCGATGTGCGCATAGCAAATCAACGCGAGGCCACTGTGCTCGAGCGCCTGCAAATGCTCACCGGCGAGCCCAAACCCGGCGATCTGGTCGAAGTCGCCATCGGGCTGCGCGGCTTCCGCGAAGGTGCCCAGAGCGAACGCATCGAAGTGCCCATCCCCGCCGGAACGGGCGGCGAAAAGCTCTCCCTTTTCATTGGCGACGCCTACGCGGCAGACAACATCGACAATGGCTACTCACGCACCGTAGCCAGCTTCGGTGAGTTGCTCGACTACTACCGCGACAGCCGCGACAACCAGCGCCTTTACGTGAAGCTGCTCCGCCGCAGCGAGGGCCTGCGCACACAAGGTCGCGACCTCCACGATCTGCCACCCTCGGCGCAAGCCGTGCTCGAATCCCGCCGCACCGTGGAGCCGCAGTCGTCCATTCGCGAAGTCACGCTCTGGGAAACCTCACTCGCAACACAGGGCGCATTCAATGGCTCGCACCGCTTTTCGATTCCCGTCGCACAACGCTGAGACGTGACGTGACCACGTAGGACACGAAGCCAACCATCCGCTTTCAAAAAATTAATCGTCCGCAATTTTAAATAATCAGCCCAACGCCTTCGTGGTCCTTCCCGACCTTCGTGATAAAAAACAGCGTCCCCTCCGCCTCCATTAAATACGATTTAATTTCAATGAGAACCACTTGTCTCCTCCTCGCCCTCGCCACCACGGCAAATCTTCACGCAGTACGCACTGATACCATCACGCAAGACACCTACGCGGATTTCTTTTCCGGCGAACTGGAGAACATCGCCCTGAGCAACCTCGGTGAACTCAAAGCCGGGCCGGCACTCAACGAGGTAATGGTCATCGAGGACGCCAGCAGTATCTGGAGCGCAGTGGCGGACAGCGACGGCAACCTCTACGTAGGCACCGGCAAGGAGGGCAGCGTTTACAAGATCGCACCTGACGCCGAAAAGCCCGAGTTGCTGTTCAACCCCGACGCGATCATGACCCGCGCGCTTGCGCTTGACGACGACGGCAATCTCTTCGTGGCAACTTCACCCGACGGTGCGGTGTACCGCATTGCACCCGGCGGTCGGCCCGAAGTCTTTTTTGACCCGGAGGAAATCTACGTTTGGGACATGGCCTTTGGCCAGGACGGCAATCTCTACGTCGCCACCGGGGCCAAGGCGAATATCTACCAGCTCACGCCCAACCACCAACTCAACGACGAAGCCACACCATACTTTACCAGCGACCGCACGCACTTCACGCGGATGACCCGGGACGCCGACGGCGCACTCATCGTCGGCTCTGGCCCCGACGCCTACCTCTACCGCGTGACCGCCGAAAAAGAAGGCGAGGTGCTCTACAGCGCGGGCACCGACGAAATTGCAAATGTCGCCGTGA
>JBNNDZ010000141.1:0-3647 GCA_050285865.1 Puniceicoccales bacterium | reverse complement strand
AGCATCATCGTGAGTTACGGCCTCGACAGAAAAAAGGTGGCCTGCCTGTTCAAGCTTAACGACCTCGACTTCGACCAATGGGCCGGAAGCATGTGCATCGTTCGCTGGATCGACATCTGCCGCAGGAGCGGAGAACTCTATGCGGGCAATGATACCACCGAGCGCGGTCGCAATAGCGCGATCGTCGTCAATAAACGCTATATCGGTGAATGTAGCTGTCAGATTCTCAGGGGAAACGATCTGCCAAAGCTCCCCCGCATCTTTCGAAATAGCGATCGTTCCAAACTCGCCAACAAGAACCAGAGCTCCGGAACGAGATCCCGCAATACCGCTGAGGCGCGGTAGATCACGCCCCTGATAATTCTCTAGCTCTTGCTCTGCCCAGGTTAGGCCACCATCGGTTGTATGCAGGATCGTGGCCTCGTGCCCCACAACCCACCCCTCCTGCACATTGATAAAGAAAATGTCCCGGAGATTGATACCGGGCATTTCGAACTGAATTTCCCAAGTGCCGCCCCCATCAGTCGATTTCAAAATCTTACCTGAATGCGTGATCGCCCAGCCGGTTGCGTAGTCCACAAATTCCACCCGGCGGACCAACTCATTGTAAGGCAGCGGCAAATAAGACCAGGTTAGTCCTGCATCTTCTGTTTTGAGCAAGGTTCCATAATAGCCTGCAACCCACCCAAGCTGCGCTGTCACGAAATCTACGGCGAACAGATTGTCCGGAACGAACCGCACAATATCATCAGGACTGTTTGTGATGTTGCTCCCCAGCGGAGCCTCCACACCCACCCCGTCCGAGTCGCCATAAGCCTTGACCTGCGAACCGGCGAAAATCGCTAGCACTGTAAGGCATCCTGCCGCAGGAAGCAGAATCTTCGGATTAAATTTCTGACCTTTGGTGGCCTGTGTCATGAAGGCAATTCCGTTTGTCATGCTCTCCAGCCGGACAAACCGGCCTGATGGACCCACTTTAGTAGACCGACTGATCGGTCTTTTAATGTGTCCAAATTGGATACTGTGGATGGGAACTATCTCTTTAGTTTAACTTTATTCGGCCGAGACCAAAGACGAGCCGGATTCATCAGACAACTGTCCGGGAAAAATCGCCTTCCAGCCAAGTATGGCGAGCGCAATCATCAGCAACACACCGAAGAGATAGGCGGGCCCCAGGGCTAGAATGCTGAATATGTTGGAGGGACCGATATCGGAATTCCCGAAAGCCAAGCCTCGATTGGGCGAGAAGTTGCTAAAAAAGTAAAATCCGACATTTGCCCAACCGTCCAGCATCACGATCCATCCAATGCGCCTGGCAAGCTTGAAGGACATTTGAACCATCGGCAATGCGAATGCGACAGCCATGACCATGACACCATTCATCGCCGGCCCGGTATGAGCCCGCTGCCAGCCTCCTTCCGTTCCTGGCAATTGGAAATGCACCATGTATCCGGGGACGATCTCGAAGCCGCCCAGGATGTACATCCACAACCCGACGCCCCCCACAGCCGTCATGAATATCATCAAGACGCCGTTGCCAATCATTATCCGACGCAGACTGGTGAGATCACCCGAACCGCTGGCGGCGCTTATTGTTGAACTTTCCATTTATTCCTCCCTATTTTTGTCGCAGCTATGTTTGCTGCTGATTTTCTTGGCTGGCCAGGTCAGCCAGACATGGTTCGCACCCCAACGGTTTCTCTATTTTTGTCGACAAATGGTGCGTGAGGCAGGTAGTTGCCGCCATGATAGATCAGCGGTTCGCCAGGACTGACTTTTACAGACCGTACATGACCAAAATAAACGTCATGCGTACCTGATTTGACCATTTTCTCGACTTCACATTCCAGTTGCGCGAGCGCACCGGTCAACAACGGGAGTCGGTTGGGTCCTGACGTTTCCCAATCACCAAAGCCAAAACGGTCGTCGCCCTGGAGTCCACCCATGCCAGCAAACACATCCGATACAGATCGTTGACCCGCGGCAAGGAAATTAACGGCAAACCAACCCGCATCGGCAATCATTTTCGAAGTGCCTGTAGAAGAATTCGTACAGACGAGAACAGTTGGCGGGTCTGCCGTTACTGAATTCACAGCAGTCGCAGTGATACCGCGCATCTGACCGTGAAGTGCTGTCGTAATAATGCTCACACCGGAAGCCAGTTGCGCCAGTGCACTACAGAACTCTGGTTTAGTAACTTCGTTTTGCATCCAACAACCTCCGCAGACCTCTCACTTACGATGGCCCGTCTACAACAGCCTCAAGCAACGACCTTTTCTCGGACGCCGGTATGCTTCTCCATTCTTGAGGCAATCCATGCACTCGTGCGATTTGGACTTGCAAAACAGTCCCACTGCCGTTCGGGGAAATTGAAATTCTCAGTAAAATCGTCGGCACAAGCCTTGCTCGCCGAGATCGCTTCAACGAACTGCATCAGGCTAGGAGACGCCTCTTCCAAATTCTTGAGCATGAAATTGGTCCACCTCGATGCGCAAAGCACACGATCCATTCGCCGCGCGTCAACAGCCTCCATAAAGCGCGCATCAAGCGCGTCATGACGGAGGATCTCTTCACCGAGAATGATCGCAGCATAAGAAGCCATATTGGCGCCCTGGCCCAGGACCGGATCGACGACGCCATGCACATCGCCAAGCGCAACGGCCAGCTTGCCACTTTCCAGCACTTTGTGAGAATCCCTTACGGTTGGCGTAACACCGCCCTGCAGCAAGTCTCTTTCATTGTTGGCAAGATCGAACTCGGAACTATTGATACGTTCTGCGCACTTTGGATAATACTTTTTAAGCCGGTCAGTCAGAAGCGAGAGGAAAGCCTCCGGATCTTCCTCATACTTTGTTTTGGCCAAAATTTCCATGTCGCCACCAATGTGGTTCTCAATGACCAAAGCTGTCGACATGCCGCTATAGGTCAACGTCGGGATCTCAATCATTTCACCCACATTCGGCGAAAAGTGCATGTTTACGGCGCGGATCGGGCGCTCCTCTATGCCCTTGAACAAGCCGACGCACAGCATGCGCTGAGGGCGGTCGAAAGGGGAATGTTCCGGCTGGTGGCCGAAAATTCGCCCAAAAGGGCCCTTGCCTGTGCAAACAATGACGAGGTCGAATTCTGCCTCAATCTCGGCCACATCTTCAGGCTCGACACGCTGAAACCGCACATCACCGCCTCTTTCAATAAAATCGTCCTGGAGCTGAGGCAAATAGATCCGGTAATCAACCGCGCGGCTCGGCGCGGTGTAAGAGCCGTAGAAATCAAGTGTTTCTTGTCCGTATACTGAGTAATAGTGTCCGAAGTAACCATACTTGTCGGCGGGCCAGTGATTGCATCCCAACATGTCTTCGCGAGAAATTGTCACATGATGATGAGCGACCGTGTTGAGGAGCCGGCAGGACTTGTATTCTTCGGATTTTCGGTCGGTGAAGATTGTCGCCGTTACCCCATGCTTTTGAAGATACAGCGCCAGATGCAATCCTGCACAGCCAGCCCCAATGATTGCGATCTTCTTTGACATGAATTAATCCTCCGTCCGTTCGTTCGGCTAATTTCGCCTTTATCGTTGAGTAACGTTTGCACAGCTTTACATATTCATAAAGCGCCTTTATGGATTAACTCCTATTCTTTAGATCGGA
>JBNNDZ010000140.1:0-3594 GCA_050285865.1 Puniceicoccales bacterium | reverse complement strand
GAAACCTGATGGTAACATTAGGACTCGTGTCGCTATCCATATCGGCCTTTGCCAATGAGGAAAGCGGCGACAAGCTTGTTTCGCTCGATGAGGACGAAGCACTAGCAACAGCCTGGCTCGATCAGGATTATTTCCTGGGATATCAAGACTGGCGAGCACAGTTGAAAAAAGATACCGGGCTGAGCCCTTTCGGCAATTATGCGGTCGACTTGCAGAGCAATGTCGTGGGCGGCCAGGAGAATGCCACGCAATACGCAACACTCGGTTTCTTCGGTGCCGACCTCGACCTCGGCATACTGCTGGACTCCAAGGCGCTGCAAGGCTGGTCACTCCATGCCGAAGGCTACAACGCCGAAGGCCGCGACATTTCCCAAAACATCGGCAATGCAATGGCCCCATCCACGCTTTTCAGCGGCGTGGTTTCGGTCGGCCTTGGGCGTGTATTCCTAAAGGCGGAGCACGACGAGTTTACCTGGAAAATCGGGCGGCTGACGCCGGAGGACGACTTTGCCTCCAGCGCCCTGTGGGACTACTTTGTCAGCCTTGCTTACAATGATAACCCATGGAATCTTAGCGCCAACAATCCTAATTTCAGCGGGGCACCAGGCACACTGTGGATGACCAGTCTACAGTGGCAGCCCAACGATCAATGGAGCTTTACCATCGGCGCAGCAAACACCTCCAAGCTCGACCTGACCGATTCCTCAAACCATGGCGTGGACTTTGACTTCGACCCGCTCGACGGGACCTTATTCATGGCCGAAGTGGCCTACTCCTGGCAGGCTGAATGGGACTATTCGGAAAAGCCGCTCACGGGCAGTGCGACCTTCGGCGGCTACTACGATACCGCTGCCTTCCCACTACTTAATCCACCCGCCCGCGGCGCACAGACCAACCGGGGCCTGGGCGCGGCGTGGTTGATTCTGGAGCAGCAGTTCATTGCAGGTAAAAACCCCGACGACATCGGCCTGACCGCATGGGCACTGGGCACTTGGGGTGGCCCGGAGCGCATGGCCACCGCACCGTGGTTTGCGTCCGCTGGCTTTGTTTACGAGGGCATCTTTCCCGGGCGTCCGGATGATGCGTTGGGCTTAGGTGGCTCCATGGTATGGTTCAGCGACCAACTTCCAGGGCAAAACCACGAGAGCAACATCGAGCTGACTTACCTGATCCAAGTAACGCCGTGGCTGCAATTCCAGCCCGACGTGCAATTCATCTTCGATCCAAGCGGACGGAATTCCATCGACGATGCCATCGTCATCGGATTCCAGAGCGCGGTAACGTTTTGATAAGAGTATTCTCTTTAAATAGGCCGAATCAGGCAGGGATCAGATATGATGCACCGCAAGGCGGCCTGATCAGCCAATATAAAGGAAAAGTGCCCTAAATACCGTTCGTGGTGCCGATCGGAACCTGTACCTGGAAAATAACCTGGTTGTCCGAAGCAGCGCGCACGGGCGGAATCCAATACATGCGAATCGCAAAGTAGTCGAATTCGCGGTGCAGATAGGGAAAGAGTGCCGGCCCAATCGGAACGCCCCAGCTGTTCTCGAAATTGCGCTTGTAAAGGATCATGAACTGCGCGCCCACGTCGACCACGGGATTGTGCCACTGGACCGATGTACCAATGTCAGCCGCGAAGTCACGGGTAGAGTCATAAGGCACGATGTCGGCATTGACCGCCCAAATCCAGTCCGGGTCACGCACGAGCTCGTAGTTAAAGCCAATGCCCCAGGTCCAATCGTTAAGGGGTTCTTCATACCACTCGAGGTCAGGGTTGAAGTGGTAGGCATAAATGAGGGCGTTAATCGAGAAATTCGGCTGGTCCTCCTTAAAGCGGAAGTCCGAATCGAGCGTGGGCAACCAGTCCCAGCCATCCTTTTCCTCCACGGGCACGCCGGGATTCGCCATGGTGGCTTGTGCGGCCCGTTCCTGCCGGTCAGCAGCAGCCATTTCCTCGTGGGGAAGTGCTTGCGGGCGGGACTCGCCTTCCACCCCGGCACCCGTCTGTGCCTGAGCGGTTAATACAGCAAAAAACAGAATACTAAAAATGTAACGTCCGAACATAGCCAAAAGGACGCAAGATGCGCGCCCATCCGTAAACGTCAAGCTAATGAACTGTCATTCCTTTTACAGGAAAAACCCAACTGATTGCCTTGATTAGATATCCTAATCATGGATTGAAGCTTAAGTTCTACCAGATTTCATCCGATACTTAGAAAATACAACATAAACACCCTAATTATCCCCGACTTTCATGGGAATGGAAATCAATGGCAACACATGTGCACCCGAAGAATCGCCTTCGGACCCCCAAGTTCGCATCCAACAGCTCGAAGCGGAAAACCGCCGCTTATCGGACCGACTGAACCGTACGCTCACCATTGCTCAATCAATACTCTGGGATTGGGACATCGAGCGTGACAGCCTCATTATAGAGTGCGGAGAACAATGCTTTTTGTCCTGCGGACTCTGCGGCAACACGGAACTCAGTTCTGAAACCTGGTTCGCTTACACACACCCCAAAGATAAGAAAAAGGTACGTCTAGCCATACAAGAGTGCCTTGATGGCAAAACAAACCGCTGGTCTTGCGAACATCGTGTGCGCACACCCGCCGACGGCTATACTTGGGTCGAGGCATCGGGTGAAATTTCTGCCCGTGATGAAAACGGCAAACCGACGAAGATGTCGGGCATCTCCCAAGACATTCAAAGTCGAGTCAAGGCACTGGCCGACCTCAAAACCAACCTACAACTCGTACAAGAACTTCGCGAGCGTCTAGAGCTTGCCCTGAAAGCCAGCAAGCTGGGGGTATGGGAGTGGAACTTCCGCAATGACGATGTGATCTGCGACGAGACCATCTACGATATATACGGAATTGAGGACTATAGCCAAAAAATTACTTTTGACACGTGGCGCGAGCATGTCCACCCGGATGATATTGAGGAGGAGATACAGAAGATTCACACCGCTACGGTGACGAAGACTGCCTACCACTCAACCTTCAGGATCCAACTAAAATCGAACCCCGACATAATACGGCACATCCAAGTAAATGCTGTTTGCCATTATGATGACGAAGGCGAGCCCATCCGCATGGTTGGCATCAACTGTGACATCACCAATTCCGTTGAGGCCGAGCGACGCAACAACGAGCTGCAAGTTCAGCTACAGCAGGCTCAGAAAATGGAGGCGATCGGGACACTTGCCGGCGGCATCGCACACGATTTCAACAACGTGCTGGGGGCAATTACGGGCTATTCAGAACTCATCGAGCGCAAGTATGGCAACGAGGTCAATGGCCTGCTCCCCTACATAGAACGCATCCAGACCGCTTCCAAACGGGCGAAAGAGTTGGTAAATCAAATCCTAGCCTTCAGTCGGCAAGGGGACAATAGCGATGTCGTCCTAAACCCGCGCCGTATCGTTTTAGAAACCATCGACATGATGCGTGCCGGACTTCCGTCCACCATACGCCTGCAAGCCCATGTGTCCGACCAAATCGGAAACATCCTTTCATCGCCCACCCAGATCAACCAGATCATCGTCAACCTGGTAACCAATGCCTCCCATGCATTGCCAATGAGCAAAGG
>JBNNDZ010000139.1:0-11097 GCA_050285865.1 Puniceicoccales bacterium | reverse complement strand
AAGGTCTTAGAGTACCTTCCTTTCCTTTTTATTCTAAAGATTTATCGAGATGATTAAGCATTTTCGTATTGGATTGATTCTAGTCGCACTTTTAGCGGCTTCTGCGGCACAAGCTCAGGATTCTCTCTCTAAAAAAGCTGGTTTGGCGGGTGCAAATTATATCCTACAGCCACTGGATGTAATTTTGATCAAAGTGTTCCAGGAGCCTGAGCTCGAACAAGAAGTGAGGGTATCCGGTGAAGGTTCCATTACCCTTCCATTAATTGGTAAAATCCATGTTGCTGGTATGACAGTACATGATGCTACGCGAATGATCACTGATCTCTATAATCGCGACTATCTCGTTAATCCACAAGTCACATTACTGCTACTTTCATATACGGAACGTCGCGCCTACGTTCATGGCCAAGTGAATCGCCCAGGTCCGGTTATTATTCCACCGGAAGAAACCATGACACTGACGCAGGTCATTAGTGCAGCAGGTAGTCAAACACGTTTGGCTAGTGACAAAATTCAAGTTACACGTACTGATCCCGATGGGCGCAAGCGAGTAATTACAGTATATTTTGATGATATCTTAGATGATCCACAAGCCAAGGACATCGTCATTGAGGACGGAGACTCTATCTTCGTGTTTGAACGAATCATCTAAACCGATTCGGATTTTAATTACACTACTATCTATTGTTTTATGAGCGATCAAACGCGTTCAGGTTCGGAAGGAAGCGAAGGCTCTTATGGTGGTTACCAGGGCTATGGCTCCTATGGTAATTATGGTTCTGGCGGCGGTGGTTACTATTACGGTTATGGATATAACTATGGTGGCTACGGCGGTGCTGAGCAGGGGCCAAACCGTTCCGTCAAGGATTACTTAGCGATTCTTCGTGAGCGCATTTGGTATCTGGTTGTTTGCTTTTTCATTATTTTTACGGCGACGTTGCTTTATACTTTCAATGTAACGCCAGAGTATCGTTCTACTGCTACAATTCAAATTCTCCGCGACGATCCGCGTATTCTTGGCACGCAAGATATGGTGGATAACGCTATTCGCGGTGCAGAAGACTTTCAGACTCAAATCAAGATTCTTGAAAGTGGTGTTCTGGTTTCTGCAGTGGCAGAGCGTATCAAGGATGAGGAGCGCACGCTGTTTATGGCTCCGTATGGCGATCAATTCAGCCTTTCAGGTCCGCTGACTTTGGAGGAAGTATTGGCCAAGAATAAGTCGGTAACTCCATTACGGATGACTTGGGTGGCTGCTGTTTCTTATATGCACCCGGACAAAAATATTGCTGCGACGGTAGCTAATTATTTCGCCGATGAGTTCATCAACTACAACGTCAAGTTGAATATCGAGACTTCGATGCGTGCGGTTGAGGACTTGCGTATTCGTGCGGATCACCAGAAGGAAAAGACTGAGGAAATCCGCGAAGCTATTAATGATTATAAAAAGAAGTATAATCAGCTTACGATCAAGTTAGAGGAGAATGCCGGTTATGAAGCGCAAGAGTTGCTGTCACTCAAACAATCAACCTTGGAAGATAAACGTATATTTGATCAGGCTTCAAACCACTATCAGCTTGTTCAAGAGTATCAGGAATCCGGTCAAAATCTCTGGGACATTCCGATTATTGCTGATATGCCGCGGATTAGTTCACTGTTAGCTCAACAGTCCGAGCAGAATATCCAAATTGCGACGCTGAAAAAACGCTACCGTGATAAACATCCGAACCTGATCGAGGCCAATCAGGCGTTGGAAGAAACTGATAAGGAGTTGCGTATAGCTGTTCGCTCAGCGATCGAGAAAATTCGAATCAACTACGAACAGGCAAAGACTACTTATGAGCAGTCTGCACAGCGTCTTGCTGCTAAAGAGCAGGACTTGATGCATTTGAACGAAATCTCTGTCAAATACGATTCGCTTCAGGATGAGCTTGCAGTTAATAATTCGCTATACCAAGCGATGATGGGACGTTTGCAAACTGAGATGGCACAAGTGGCCCTGGTTGGTGCCAGCGCTCGCGTTATTGACAAAGCTGCACCGTCGCGTGACCCTGCGAAGCCTAATATCTTGATGAATTTAGCGCTCGGTATCATTGGTGGTCTAGGTGTCGGCATTGGTTTGGTCTTTGTAATCGCATTGCTTGATGACCGCATTAAGAGTGCCTATGACATTGAAACTGCGGTTGGTTTACCTCTTATCGGTATTGTTCCCCGTATCAAGCGGCTGAACTCGCCAGAGAAGGCGCAGGCTGTAGCTTCCAATGCTGAGCATCGTGTCACCGAATCCTTCCGCGCGATTCATTCATCGTTGCGTTTGAATGAGGCCAGTAAGAAGGCAAAGATCATTGTTACTACGAGTACTTCACCGAGTGAAGGTAAGTCATTCGTCTCGACGAATTTGGCTATTACGTTCGCAATTCACGGTGAGCGTGTGCTGGTGATGGACGCTGACCTTCGTATGCCGAATGTTGGTAAGTCGCTCAATATTGCTGACCAGACAAACGGTGTAGTTAAGTATTTTGCCGGAGATTGTTCGCTAGATGATGCCATCGTTTCCGAACTTTATCCCAATTTGGACGTTATGCCTGCGGGCATGAAGGCCAAGAATCCGACCCAGCTCTTGAACAGTCCTGAGTTCGAGCAGTTACTTGCAGTCCTCAGTGAGCGTTATGACCGTATCTTTATCGACAGTCCGCCTATTGCTGTTGTGAGTGACGTGTTGACGATTCTTCCATTCGCTGATGGCGTCATTTATGTTATCAAGTTCAACGCAGTTAAGCGTAAGACTGCAAAGTCGAACCTGCGTCGCATCATCGAGTCGAACACACCAGTATTCGGTGCGATTCTGAATCAAATCAGTGTTTCGGTTGCCAGCTATTACTATTCGAGTTACTACGACAAGTCGTATACGAAGTATTATGCCAGTGCTGACGACAAGGATGCTATTGAGATGCCAATTCGCAAAGCGTCAAAGCCGGAAACGGAACCCGCGAGCAAGTCTTAACGCTTGCTTGCGCGGATGAGCCGATCGCGTATTGCGTCGGCAAGTCCACCGGCATTTGGTAATTCACAGTGTATAGCTTCGACAGAGCGTTCTTCATCGAGCGCCCTCAGTAGTCCAAACAAATTCTGGGCGACCTCACGTGGGTCGCCCTTTTCGCTAAGCCAGTATGTAAACTTGCTGGTTTGCGTTTGTTTAGGTCGTGCCAAATATACTGTGGCACTGTTTAGATCAGCTTGAGTAGGTAAATTGCCTGTTTTGTAGAGAGTAAGTGGCTTCTGCGGGCTATAGTGACGCTCTAATTGACCGGGGGCCAAAGATACGTCTTTGTTGTCGGCCGCAGAATGTGCGGGGAGTATCGGACGATTCAATACTTGGCTCAACTGCTCAATCCCAATAGGGCCAGGGCGCAGTAGGCGTGGTTGTAGGGGGTCACGTAGGTCAATGATCGTTGATTCCAGACCCGCTTCACAGGGGCCACCGTCAAGGATGTAGGGGCAGCGCTCACCTAGGGAGTCAGCGACATGTTGTGCTGTAGTCGGGCTGATATAGCCGAATGGATTTGCGCTTGGGGCAGCCAGAAAGCGAGCACTGGTGGCTATGAGCCTTCGCATCGCCGGATGCTTGGGACAGCGAATGGCTACACTGTCGCGGTTCGCGGTAACGAGATCAGGTACTGTAGCTTGCTTGGGCACGACCACCGTTAACGGTCCGGGCCAAAAGGCGTCGGCAACAAGTTGGAGGGCGTTAGTTTGGGCTTCATTCAATTTAGCCAACCGCCCGATTTTGCTCAAATTGTCGAAGTGAACGATAAGGGGGTCGATGAGGGGACGGCCTTTTATTGAAAAAATCTTCCGTACTGCTGCTTCGTTGAAGGCATCGCCAGCGAGTCCATAAACGGTTTCGGTGGGCACAGCTACGCACTCACCGGCCTGGATGTGTTGGGCTGCTCGGTTGATGCCGTCGGTGTCAGTAGCGAGGAATGTTGTCATCGGTGGTATGGTTCAGGGCATAAAAAAAGCGCCAAAAGGCGCTTTTTGCAAGGTGGTTGCGTTCTGCAATTACTTCATCAAGAGAAGGTTGCGTGCGCGCTTGATGGCCTTGGTCACGCGGCGCTGCTGCAAGGCGGTCAGGCCCGTGATGCGGCGTGGAAGGATCTTGCCCGTGTCGGTGACATAACGGGAGAGTTGTTCGACATCGGTGAAATCGAAATCCAGCGGCGTGCGGCTTTGCTTTTTGGCTTCTTCGCTCATGGTGATAAATTGGAAAACCTGCCATAGAAGCGTTTCCCAGCGGCAATGCAAGCCCAATTTTTGGCTGCTTAATGCCTTTCTTTTTTCGAGTTGCGGATTTGGCCTGTGCTCCGAAGCTCGTGGGGATGTTCCCGGAACGCAATCGCATACTTCGCCGCGACTTTTGCTTGCTGGGCCTGATCTTCGGCGTGCTGTTTTTCGGGACACTGTGGGTGCGCCCGCTCGCGAATCCCGACGAGGGGCGTTACAGCGAGATCCCGCGTGAGATGCTGGAGTCGGGCGATTGGGTCCTCCCGCGGCTCAATGGGATACTTTATTTTTACAAACCGCCCTTGCCTTACTGGCTACAGGCCGGTGCACAGGGTGTGGCGGGGAATGGCGTGGCGGTGCAGCGTTTTTGGCCAGCAGCCGTGTCGTGGCTCGGGGTATTGGGCACATTTCTGGCGGCACGTTATCTCTATGGGCGGGGGGCGGCGTGGCTCAGTGCGCTGATCTTGGGGAGCTGTCTTTTGTATTTCGGGCTTAGCCAGATTCTAACCCTCGATCCATACGTCAGTGTCTTCATGACATTGGCGCTGTTTTGCTACATAATCGGGATTCGCGAACCGAGGGGCAGGCGGCGGTTACTGCTGTTTGCCGGCTTCTATTCCGGAATATCGCTCGCAGTGATGTCGAAGGGCTTCATGGCGATCGCGATTCCGGGGGCGATAATCTTCCTTTGGTTCTTACTCTTGAACCAGTGGCGGAAGCTGCGGGATTTGCATCTGGTGATGGGGGCATTGATTTTCCTGGTTATAGCGGGACCTTGGCATTTGGCGGCCGCACTCTCCAGTGAGCATTGGTTCGATTTTTATGTCGTGCACGAACATTTCGAACGCTACTTGTCGGATGTCAGCGACCGTGCCCAGCCCGCGTGGTATTTTTTGGTTTTGCTGCCGATTGCGTTTCTGCCATGGACCGTCTTTTTGCCTGGAGCGGTTGTAGCTATCCTGCGCAATTGGCGAGAGCGCGAGGCGGAGAGCCCTGCGTGGTTTTTGCTCATTTGGTCGCTGTTTGTTGTGCTGTTTTTCTCGGCTTCGCAAAGTAAGCTGCCGACTTACATTCTTCCGGTGATGCCGCCATTGGCAGTTTTGACTGGGCGCTATCTGGCGGCATTGATGGAGTCGGGCGCATGGGTGCGACTGCGACGACCCTTGTGGGCGTTGGCTGGTCTACTTGGTGCGTTGGCGGTGGCGTTGCCTATCTTGGTCTGGGTGCGGGCGGATGAATTTCACCGGGCGGCAACGCCTTGGACTGTCGTTGCGATGGTGTCGCTTGCGCTCGGTGGGTTCGCTGTGGCCCGAGGACTTGCCAGGGGGCGCAATCAAAGCGCTTTACTGGCTGCCTTCGTTGCGATCATGGTGACCTTGTTTTGCTTCAATGGAATTGCGTCGGGCTTTCAGCAGCCAGGCACGCGAGCTTTTGCGGACTTTTTGAAACCGAAACTGGTGACCGGCGACCGTGTCTTTCACTTTGCTGACTACTTTCAGGACTTTCCTTTCTACCTCGAGCAGCCGGTGGATTTGCTGTTTCAAGAGCCCAAGGAGCAAGCGTTCGGGGCGGAGTGGGAGCCCGAGCAGGCAGCGCGCTATGTGCCGGGAGATCAGGTGGCGGCGGTTTGGAGTGAACCCGGCCGGAAATTTGCACTGGCCCATGCGGATGCCTTACGTGCGTTCCAAATTCTTTACCCAGAGCAGCCGGTTTACGTGTGGCGTATCGATAATCACTTCGTTCTGTTCTCGAACGAGCCATCGCCGCACTTGTGAAATTCCTTGCGGACCGCTAGAACGGGGACGATTGATAAAGGAATGTCCGACGCGCCTTTTTTGCCATTTGCCAAGCCGACTATTTCGCCCGAGGCCATCGCTGAGGTGGCCGCATGCCTCGAATCCGGTTGGATCACCACCGGGCCGCGCACTCAAAAATTCGAGGGCATGCTGCGGGAATATTTTGATGCACCGTCGGCCCAATGTTGTGCTTCGGCCACGGCGGGTTTGCTGATGGCGTTGTTGTCGCTCGATCTTAAGCCCGGTGACGAAGTCATCACTTCATCGATGACGTTTGTGGCGACGCTCAATACAATCGTGCTCGCAGGGGCGCGTCCGGTGCTGGTGGATGTTGACCCCGCGACGGGCAACCTTGACCTTCGTCAGGTCGAAGAGGTCATCACCATGAAAACCCGTGCACTGATGCCGGTGCACTTTGCCGGGCTTCCAGTCGACCTCGATGCGGTCTATTCCATCGCTGAGCGTCACGAACTTCGGGTGATTGAGGATTGCGCTCATGCGATTGGTGCCGAGCACCGTGGCCGCCGCTTGGGCAGTTTTGGCGACACGCAGGTGTTCAGTTTCCATCCGAACAAAAACATGACAACAGGTGAGGGCGGCTGTGTCGTGACGCGTGATGAGAAGATGATTTCCTACATCGAGCAGATGCGCTTTCACGGCATCGACCGGCAAGTGGAAAACGAGTTCGGGCAACCCGGGACAGCGCGTTACGACATCGCTTTGGCCGGCTTTAAATTCAATTTCATGGACATGCAGGCGGCGTTGGGGATTCATCAACTGCCCGCGCTCGATGGGTTCATTGTGCGCCGCACGGAGTTAGCCGAGCGTTACTTGACTGAGCTGGCGGGGTCCTCAGCCGTGACCTTGCCGGAGTTCTACGGTGTGAACTATGCGCATCGGCACGCGTGGCATTTGTTTGCTCCGAAGCTGAATCTTGAAGCGCTGGACATGTCGCGCGACGACGTGATGGCGGCGCTCAAGGCAGAAGGCATCGGCACAGGTCTGCATTATCAAGCACCGCACCTATCCACCTATTATCGCGACAAGTGGGGGTATCAGCGTGGGCAGTTCCCGCACGCGGAAGACATATCCGACCGCATCGTTTCGCTGCCGCTGTTTCCCTCGATGACGAATGCCGATCAAGACCGCGTCTTGCGTGCGATCGAGGGATTGAATGATCGCTAAGGAATTTCTGGGCGGTTACTCGCGAACCAAAATCAGAATGGCCGACGACTACTTACCGTTTTTGAAACTGTAGGCGAGCTCGGCGATTTCGGGGCCGCGGCTGAGCCGGTTAGCGGGGATTTCGACTTCGATGATGATGCGCGGCTGATCTTCTTTGGTGCCGCGATAAATCTCTGCCCCGAGCCAGGGACTGCGTGCCCGGGTGAAGGCGAATCCCCGGCCTTCGAGGTCGGCTCCAAGTTTACTGGCATCTCCGCCCAGAGGAAGGCGCACCATCAGATGGCCGTTCTCGCCTTTGTCATCGGCGAATTGGCAAGTCACATCCGGCAGGTGTTTTTGCACGGTGACGAGTAATTTGGCGGCTTTTTCCAGGCGGTGGCGTAAATTTCGGGCTTTCATGAATGAAAATATCAGCCGGTAAAGGACATGAACTGCCGGAACCGGCTTAGGGAATTAGACTGGGTTTTACCTTATTTGTTAGGAAATTCACCGGTGACAGTTTTGCAACGGTGAATTGCCGAAGTTGAGTTCGCATTTACTTCGGTTCGCCCAACTGCTTGGCCAGCACGTATTGCAGGTCGTGCGCGGAGATGTGCGGGGCGCGTATCACGCCGACCTGATCGATGAGTACATTCGTCGGCAGGGCAACGACGCCCCATTCGTCAATGGTTTGGCGCTCCTCGTCCATTCGCATTGGCCAACTGACGCCGAATTCGCGCTCAATGGAGTTCACGCGGCGCTGACTCTGGTCCATCGCGACCCCGATCAGCTCGAAGCCGCGGTCTTTGTATTTTTGATGCAGGTAAGCGAGGCCTTCGAGCTCTTTGATCGATTGCGGGACGGCGGTTGACCAGAAATGCACGACGACGATTTTGCCGTTCATGTCGTCCAGGCTGGTGAAGTCTGCTTTGCCGTGAACGCGGGCCTTGATGGCGGGCGCATTCATGCCGACACGCAGGTTCTTCAAGCCGGGGTGTGCGGGCTGCGTTGCTTCGGTGGGCTGGCGCTGGGCGGAGCTTTGCGTCGGGGTGGCAGCGGGTGTGGGTTGAGGCGCGGGCTCTGGCTTTTTCGTCGCCGTGCCGGGGCGATTATCACGGGTTGCGCCGTCGGGGTAGGTATCGTTCAGGTAGGCTTGATCGGCTTCCGAGAAGGACGCCAATGTGTATAGGCCTTTGCCGCCACCGTCTTTGGCAATGACGATCGTGCCGTTTTTAAACGAGACCACTTCGCCGTTGAGTTGAGAACCATCGGTTAACTGAAAGGTGCGGGCTTGGGTAGTAAGAGTGCACGCCAACGCCAGGAGCGCAGCGAGCCAGCAACGAAAGCAGCGGTGTTTGCTCATGAATTCAATCTATGCGTATGACCCGAAAATGACAATCTTTGTTTGGAATCGGAATGGCCTCAAAGAAAACGGGGGGACCCGTTAAGATCCCCCCGCGACGACTCCGATGCTTGCTTCTGGTGATTACCAATCGGAAACTTTGCGGTGCAGAGTCTTGGCCCAGTTGACGCTAAGGCGACCGTAGCGCTCCAGGAACGACGATGCCAGCAGCACCGTGACGCCAGTTACGCCGAGGGATATCCACAGGAACGGGCCATGATAAAGCTCCACCGCGTAGCGCAGGTGGTAAAGCAGCCCCAGTCCCAGACCCGCAAGGCCGATGCGGAAGACCGTCCGCTCACGCAGGGCGTAACCACTTAGGGTTACCACGAGACCGGTTAGCACCGCGAGCAGGGAGGCGGTTGCTTCGCCAAAGATGACCAGTTGCGCGAGGGCGGCAAGCATTCCGCCTAGTGCGGCCAGGTTGCGGATCGAACGGGCGGTTTGATTGAGCTGCCACGACATCGCTGCGGCGATTGCAAAGACAGGTAGAATGACGAGCGGGATTACCAGATTATCGTCGAGGATTGGGTGACCATAGAGCCAGGCACCATTGGCCACGAAGGCCCATGCAGCAACCGTTGGGAAGATGGCGAATACGCGTGCGGTTTCCTGTGATTTCACGTTCTGTGTCAGCTTGGGCAGGAGCAGGTAGAATGCGCCGCCGAGCGTGGCAAGCATCAGGCTGATCAACAGGTCGGACTCGCCACCAAACAGGTTGTTGTGCAGGACCAGATTGCGGCCGATTAATAAACCGTAGGGTGCGAACAGCAGCGTGCGCATGGCAATGCCGTCCCACGTCTTCATCCGACTTTGCGTTGCAAAGTAACGGTGGTCGGCCCAGACCAGTCCACCAAGCATGGCGAAGCCGATGAGCGCAATCCAGTTCGGCGAGCGAATCGGCAGGAGTAGTGCGACGTTGGCGAGGGCGTAAACAATCGTTAATGTACGCGCCTGCTTGCGGGCCATCGCGGCAAAGCCGAAGTAGGTAAGCGGCAACAAAACGACGACTGCAATTGCGAGTGTTATCCAGAGTTCACCCGGCGGGAGCGTTTCAAAGCGAAATGCCTCTCGCATACCGGTGAAGTTCGACGCGCGGTTCTGTGCATTGGCGTAAAACATCCCCCCGAGCTGGGCGAAATGGGCGGGCAGCAACGCGGCGGTCAGCGCAAAGAATGTCCGTGCACCTTTGTCGTCGCGACAGCGGGTGATGCAGAACCAGCCGCACGCGCTGAGTAGCATCGTGAAGCCTAGAAATTGCCCATAGCGAAGCAGTTGATGCGTCGTCATCCAGTCGCTGAGGACGAATGTCAGCGCCGAGGAAATCAACGTGATTGCGCCGAGCCAGCGCAGTAGCACCGGTAGGCTGGGCCAGATGTCACGCTTGGTCTCGGGTGCCGAATGGGTTGAGGAATCAAGCTCGACTTCGGCATTACTTGGCCCTGTGTTCACGGGCAAAGGCGGCGGTGTGGATGGGGTTTTGAGTGGAAGTGAAGAAGCATTCATCGGTCGTCTGGATTGAGGGTTATTGGGCCGGCTTTTGGCGCGCGAGTAGCTCATCGAGCTCGGCGTCGAGGGCGGTGTTATCCTCGGCTTCGACGAAGGCTTCCTGGAAGGCATCGGTGTCGAGGTCGGCGTGAATTTCGGTTGCGGTCAGCTTGCCTTCCCAGCGGTCGAAGACGTCCTCAATGTCATCGAGCAGACCGATGTTGCTGGGAGTGGTCAGCGCGGCGGCTTCGGCGCGTTGTTTGCGCGCAGAGAGCGTGTTGCGGCGGCGTTGGAGCTCGCGGACGCGCTCCTCGACCCGCTTGAGATCTGCCGTGAGTTGTTGCTCAAGTCGTCGGTGCTCGGCGGCCTCGCGTTCGAGGCGGGCTTTTTCGTCGACTGCATATTTTTTACGGCGCAGGCATTCGCGGGCTTTGTCACGGTCGTTGGCGGCGGCGGTGGTGGCCCGGGCTTCCCAGCGTTCGGCGTCGACGCCCAACTGTTCGGCGCGCTCGCGAAGCTTTTCGCCGTCGCGGTGGACGCGGTTGAGTTTCACTCGGGCACGGGCAGCGTGTTCACGCGCTTCGCGAACCGCGGCTTCGACAACGGCCTCGTGGTTTTCCACGCGGTCGAGCACGTTTTCCATGCGACTGCTTAGGCTGATGTGGCATCGTTTGAACCATGTTTTCATCGGGTATCCTTGGGTTGATGTGTGCCAGTGCATTAACCCACCCCATGCCAACTTCGTGATGGCGATTGTGCCTGAATGTGTAACTTCTTGATGTCTGGTGGTATACGTAAAGTTCGGTCCAGTTGGTCTTTGGATTTGATTTAAGACGCGTTCGGCGCGTGGTGTCGGCCTGGCATGCGGAAGCGACATTTTTTGTTGGCGCGTTGCGGGAAAAACATGCGCTTTACGACGGAGCCAAATAGGCGAATAATTACTGAATGAAGTACTTCTTGGCT
>JBNNDZ010000138.1:0-3377 GCA_050285865.1 Puniceicoccales bacterium | reverse complement strand
GATGCCTCATCGGCCATCGCCTGCCCTTTCTTGGTCAGCTGCACGCCATCGCTAGAACGGTCCAGCAAGCCGCGCTTTTCAAAACGCTGCAATGCTCGCACAACCGATACATGTGACACACCGAAAATCGCCTGGAGGTCCGTGACACGAGCGGGTTGCCCCGACTCCACCAGCTCACTAATCGCCTCCACGTAGTCCTGCGCAAGCTCATTAGAATGCTGCTTGCGTACTCGGGCGTGACGCCGGGCGGCGGTCTTGGGGTCGGACTCGCTGGACATGATTTCCAGCAAATCCAGAAAAATCCGTTTGACAAGCGCAAAACGTAGCACAGGCTACAAGGCATCGTAGCACGTGCTACATGCCTAAATCATGAATAAGAACCACAAGCTATCCACGACATTATTTAACACTGCTGCTCTACTTGCGGCGTGCGCTAGTTCTGCTCAATCAGACGACTCCGGCGCAGTGGAACTCACCTCAGGCGATGCCTTCGGTGGCGATTTCTTCGAGCAGGACGGTGTCACGGGGGACTGGCTTGGCGCTCGCAACTGGCTGGACGAACGTGGCATCAGCCCCTACGCAACGTTCACCGGCGAGTTCCTGGCCAATGTCGATGGCGGCATTGACGATGGATCGGCCTGGAGTGGCTTGGTCGACTTTGGACTGAACGTTGAGCTTGCCAAGCTCACGGGCTGGGAAGGCGGCACCCTTTTCGCGAATGCGTTTTACTTTCACGGCAACGACCTCAGCGGTGATTACGTCGGCGATTTCAACGGCGTCAGCAACATCTACACCGACACCGAAGTCAACGTGTTCAACATTTTCCTGCGACAGGGATTCTGGGGGGGACGTGTATGGGCCAAGGCTGGGCAGATCGCGGCGGACGATGATTTCATGATCGCCGACAGTGCCGACGTTTTCGTCAATGCAGCCTTCGGGACGCCTTCGTTCGAATCGGGTAATATCACAGCACCGATCTATCCCCTCGCCGCTCCCGGTGCGCTGGTTTACGTGGAACCGCTCGAAGGCTTCTTCATTCAAGGTGCCATCTATGCAGGCGACGCCGGGCCAGCACAGTCGAACAATCATGGCTTCGACTGGCGCACTGGCGGCAGCGCCGGTTGGGCCTGGTTTGGCGAAACAGGATATCATTACACGCTACTTGGCGAAGGTGTCATCAAGCTTGGCGGTTACTACGCGACGGGCGACTTCGGCAATTTCGCCAACGGTAACACCGAATCAGGACTCGGCGCGGTTTACGCCTTGATCGATCACTGCTTTTTCGACGCCGAACATTCGCCCGTTGGACTAACTGCATTCATTCGTGGCGGCATAACGCCCGATGAATCGCTGGCCACGGTGGCGGCGTCGATCACCGGTGGCGTTAATACAAACAGTCTCTTTTTCGGTGACGATGTGTTAGGCCTCGGCGTCACCCATACGATTTTCGGCAATGAATACCTCGTCGCCACCCGCGCGGGGGGCACGGCAGTCACTTCGACCGAAACAGTTCTAGAGTGCACTTATCAAGCCCCGGTCACCCAATGGTTAGCCATCCAGCCCGACCTGCAATACATATTCGACCCGCACTACAGCGACCGCAATGCCCTCGTGTTGGGCGTCCGCGCAGAACTCCTCTTTTAGAAAACACCAAATCCACTCATCACTATGAAAAAAAACGTCCTGCTCATCATTGCCGTCCTTGGCTTTGTATCAATTGCCAATGCCGAGCCCAAGAAATATCCCTATGAAGCCGTCACCACCGTCGGCATGATAACCGATGTGGTCCGTAATGTCGCGGGCGATAAAGCGAACGTCGACGGCATCATTGGCGAGGGTATCGACCCGCACCTTTACAAACCAACCCGCAAGGATGTCATTGCCCTCAGCAAGGCCGACATAGTGTTTTATAACGGTCTGATGCTCGAAGGAAAAATGGCCGACGTGCTCGTCCGCCTTGCGCGTAAGGGCAAGCCCATCTACGCAGTGACGGATACGATTCTGGAGAAGCCTGCCGACCTGCAAACGCTGAGGGATCAATTGAATGTTCACAATGAGCTTTACCAAAAGATGATGGAACGCTTGCAAAGCGAAATGGCGCAAGTTGCCCTCGACAAACCCAATGCGCGTCTCATCGACGAAGCCGTTGCCTCAAAAATACCTACAGTTAGTAATCCGCCAAGCCAGTTCAAAGCGGGTGCCTCCGTCCAAATTTTACGTGGTGACGGTAGCGACAACTCAATCCTCAACACGCAAGTGGAAATGATTCGCAGCGACCGCGTCATCGAGCAAGTCGCCAAGCATTTGACTGAAAGTGACCGCAACTCATTGCTCGAAGCGCGCAATGAAAATGCTGCGGAAGAATCGTCGATCACCGAAATCCTTTCGAGCAATCTCACAGTAGAGCCAATTAAGCAGAGCCTAGTTATACAGATTTCCTACACGGACGCCAACGCTGAAACGGCGGCACGCATCGCGAACCTGTTCGCCAAAGAATACATCAGACTGCTCGTAAATGAAAATATAAAGAGCGCCATGCCCGCCGTGGAAGACCTCCGTCTTCGTGCCGAACAGGAGAAGGAAAAAGTCGAAGCGCTACGTGAACAAATCAATCAGGGCGGCAGCTACGTAATGTCCGATGAATCGGAGCACTACGATCCGCACGTGTGGATGGATGTCCAGGGCTGGATTATGGCGACAAGTGTCATCGCCGATGCCCTCGCGGAGTTCGATCCCAAGAATGCTGAATACTACGCGAGTAACGCCAATCGCTATATCGCCGAGCTCGAAGCCCTCGACGCCTACGCCAAGAAAGTCATTGGCTCCATCCCGGAGAATCAACGGTATCTTGTCACCGCGCACGATGCATTCAATTATCTGGGACGCGCCTATGGCATTGAAGTGATGGGCATTCAGGGACTCAGTACCGAGTCAGAAGCTGGCGTTCGCGACTTGGAGCGACTGGTAAATTTCCTCGTGGAAAACAAAATCCCGGCCGGGTTCGTGGAGACGTCGGTGTCGGACAAAAACGTCCGTGCGCTGATCGAAGGTGCTCAGGCCAAGGGGCATCAACTCAAGATTGGCGGTGAGCTTTTCTCCGATGCCATGGGCCCAGCGGGAACTTATGAAGGCACTTACATCGGTATGATCGACCACAACGCGACCACCATCGCCCGCGCCCTTGGTGGCGATGCGCCCGAAAGTGGTAAGAACGGAAAACTGGCGCACTAGCCGCTGTAAGAGCGCGTTCATCGGCAGCAAAATCATTGCTCGAAATGCTCAAGTTGTTGGCGTTTAATTCAACAAATCGACCTGCGCTAACTCACACCTGACCAGCCATGCAAAATCTGCTCAAAGCAATGGCCCCACCGGGGGAT
>JBNNDZ010000137.1:0-3085 GCA_050285865.1 Puniceicoccales bacterium | reverse complement strand
GGGTGGCTGGACTCCACCGTGGTGATCCGGCACCGCGTGCCTTTTTTTACCTGATCCAGTCGCGTCGTCTTCATGAATGCGCTTGGTTCTGCACGACATGAAACCGAGTCTCAAGCCCTAAGCGCCTCGGCGGTCGCTTATTTGAAAAATTAATGGCGCGCTGGATTGGTTGATTAAATCGTACGGGTTGCCTGCTTAATTTCAATTAGTGCAGTACGCTACCTTTATTCTTCGATGAGCCCCATCACCCCGCTGGGAACCACTGATAGAGGAAGAAATATACGAGCACGCCGGTCACGCTGACGTAATACCAGAGCGGAAAGGTCCACTTTGCCCAGGCTTGGTGTTTCTCGTAGCGGCCTTTGAAGGCGTGGTTCAGCGTGATGAAGATCAGCGGAACGATCACCATCGCCAGCAGGACGTGGCTGGCGAGCATGGGATAATAGACCCAGCGCCAGATGCCTTCGCCCGCAAAGCTCGTATTGACTGCTTCGCCGGCCTCCGCCTTGAGCGCCTTGTGCAGGAGGTAGCACACCAGGAATACCGCCGATACCGCAAATGCACTCAGCATTGCTGCGCGGTGGGTGTGCTTGGCCGCCATGCCGTCCTTTTTAATCAGCACAAAGCCCACCGTCAGCAGCACGGTGGCCAGTCCGTTGAGTGAGGCGTTGATGGCAGGCAGGGCGTGGAGGAGATCGGGCATGGCGTTAAGCGGAGCCAAACCCCTGCCAAATGGCAACCCGCAAGCAGAAAAATCCGTTGGCAAGGGGACCTTTCTTTATCGGTGGTGATATTTAAAAGTGTGATGAAACCCCTTGCCTGCATCACCTTGCTGATTGCCGCTACCGCCCATGGCGCCGGGGAATTTATCGAAGTGTTGCCGAGCTACCGGGTGGTGGGCGTGCTGGCGGTTTCCGATCGCCCAGCGGAGGCCATTTTGGAGCGCACGGAAGATGGCCAGTTGTTCCAGGCCTGCGAGGGAAGTCTGGTTGATTCCTATCAGGTGCGCGCGATTTACACGCATGGTGGCCAAATGGGGGCCGAGCTCGAGCGCACCGGCGTCCGTTATCGCGTCGCCATGAAACAACGCGAGGGGGCACCGTTTGATACCAATGCGCTGAATCTGTCTTTTCGGGAGGGTTATATCGACCGGAAGGGGCGGTTAACGCGTTTGGGCGTCATGCATATTCAAGCGAATTTGCACCAGATATCAACGGTTGGGCAGTACCTTATTGGTAAAGAGCCGTCACGCAGGGTAATGGATGTGCGGACGATACTCGACAAGGCTAAGGGACGATCTTACATCGGTGCCCCCGCTGATCCTTTTGCGTCACCTCAGTCCAGTTCTGAAGTCATTGAAGGGTTGCTGGCTTCCGTTGCCGGAGAGGATTATCACGGAGTAATCGTCTCCGCGGTGGGCGGCAAATTAAGCGTCACCACGCACTTTGGCGAAACGGTGTCGATTGATTATTGATGGCGCTTTTAGGCGCTCAATCAGGGGCATTGCTTGAATGGGGTTGTTTGGTCTAAGGCGTCGCGAAGGCTACCCAGTGGATGTGCCTTTCTTACGGGCCAAGGCCCAATTTATACCAGCTCAGCCTATTGGCCTGGGATACATTGATTGATGTGGCGGGCTAAAGAGTCCGCCTCAGAAAGTGTGGTCAGGCACGTGTTGAAGCGGACTTTCAGCCCGCAAGGTGATTCTTTGTTTTTGTTTCCCAGCGCTTTGCACTGGGCTGGTATGAGGCGGGCCGTTGGCCCGCAGCGCATCGATGCCTTTGGGGGACATTCCTTTGGGTAGTGTCATGCGTAGTGCTAGCGTTCTCCTGGCTTCCTTCGCGTTTCTTCGCGCGATTTCGCCGGGAGTTTCTTTGCTCAATTGCTTAATCCGCCTCCGTCTCCAGATCCGGGATGTGCGTGAAGGCGATGCGCATGGGGGCTTCGCTGCGGCCAGCGTGGGCACCGGCGTAATAAAGCGTTTTCGGGCCGAGCTTTTTGTTCAGCGTGTCCATGGCGGTGTCGAGCTTCACGTTGCGTTCGTTGTTCATGGTGGAGAAGAGCGGCGGGGTGTAATTGGCGGCGGAAAGGAGCTCGCCGAGGACTACGCTGACCTTGCAGGGGGCGGGAGAGTCCGGCGGAATCTCCGACCACAACTCGCGCAGCCAACGCAGGAAAATGCGCGACTCCTGCGTGGGGAAGAAGCGCGCCTGCCGTTTGAATTTGTAGTCAAAGCCGAGTCTCACGCCGATTTGCAGGCTGCCGGCGTAGTGGTCGAGCTTGCGCAGGCGCATGGCGGCTTTTTGGGTCAGCCGGTGAATGACGGCGAAGGCGGCCTCGTGCGAACGCATCTGTGGCGCGAGCACGTGAGAATGACTCACCTGACGGCGGATCGTTTCCGCGTGCTCGATGATTTCGCCGCGCAGTTCCGAGTAAAGGCGGTCGCCCTCGACGCTGCCCCAGATTGAGTGGAGCTTCGCCCGGCTGCATGCGTAAAGGTCGGTTACCGTGCGTACGCCGTGCCGCAGGAGCCGCAGGTGCATCCGTTTGCCGATGCCGTAGAGATCGGGTAATTCCAACTGGGCGAGGGGGCCGGGGAGATTGTTTTCGTGCAGAATCGTTAGACCGCGTGGCTTGTTCATGCCGCTGCCGATTTTGCTCAGTAAAACATTGGGTCCGACGCCGATGGAGCACGAAATATATGGCCCGACCCGATCTGCAATGGCTTGGCGGACCTCCGCCGCGACTGCGCGCACCTTGGCTTCGCTGCGCCAGTTGGGCGGCAGTTCGGCGCAAAACTCGTCGATTGAACGCACCGCTGTCACCGGGATCGCCGTTTCCGCCGCTTCGATGACCTGATGGTGGATTTTTACGTAGTTCGCGTGCCCGGCGATGACGAATTTGATCTGCGGGCACAGCCAGCGGGCCTCGCTGACGGAGGTGCCTGTCTTCACTCCGCAGGCCTTCGCCTCGTAGCTTGCCGCGATGCAGCACGTCGTCTCTGCCATCATCGGAATTACGCCGACCGGTTTCCCGCGCAGCGACGGGTCGCGCTGCTGCTCGCACGAGGCGAAGAAGGACTCCAGGT
>JBNNDZ010000136.1:0-4915 GCA_050285865.1 Puniceicoccales bacterium | reverse complement strand
ATGACCACGCAGTCACGGCCTGCGTTGTCCTTGGCCAGACCGACATAACGGCCCGGAGTAGCGCGAACATGGTTCTTCACCTTGTCGTTGTGGCGCACGCCAAAAAGGCCGAGGCCGGGACCGCCGAAATTCGGGGCAATCGCGAGGTGCTGCGCCTCACCCACAATGATGTCTGCGCCAGTTTCGCCGAACTCGCTCGGCGGCTGGAGTCCACCTTCGCTGAGCAGAATCGGGTCGATGATCGCAATCGCCAACGAGCCCGCGGCATGCACGGCGTCCGTAAGCGCGTCGACGTCTTCGAGCAGGCCGAGGTTGTTGACCTGCGGGAACGCCACCGCGGCGACCTTGTCGCCCAACTCCGCTGCACGGGCTTGAACCTTGGCCACATCGAGTCGGCCCGTGGCGGGGTCCGCCGGGATGTATTCGATGTTGATATTCGTCTCAGGAATCAGCGTTTCGAGGACCTCGATATCACCCGGGTAAATGTTGCCGGCAACGAGGGCGGTGTCCGCCTTGCGCGAAAGACGCAGCGCACAGCAGATCGCCTCGAACAGCGCCGTGGCGCGGTCGTAGAGGGAGGAGTTGATCGCCTCGAACCCGGTCAATTGCGTGAGCCCGCATTGGTAAATCCAATGCGTAATGAGGGTGCCCTGACTGCGCTCCGGCTGATAAGGCGTGTAGGCCGTGGTCAGGTTGCGAATGCCGCACACGTAGGGCACGATGGGGTTCACCGAATAGTCCGGCAATCCGTCGCCGATGAAATTCGTGCGGACCGTGTTCTTCGCCGCAAGCACGGATAGTGCATCCTGCGTTTCGGTGTAGCCGAGCTCATCCGGGAGCGCCAGTTCGCCATCATGGAAGGCCGCCGCCGGGATGTGATTATACAGATCGCGCAGGCTGGAGAGGCCGATTTTCTCCAGCATTGCAGCGGTATCTTCTTCGCCCGCAGGCACATAGTGGCGCGCAGCTTCGCGCGGATTGTCACTCAAAAAAGGCATGTCTCGGTCTTTCGTCTAAAATTGTCGGATCGTCTGACAATCTTACAATATTGACTTGGCCAGTATTTCAAGCGTTTATGGGGAGAAATGGAAATTTAGCGGACTGGGAGGCTGATTTCTTTGCCCAACACAGCATCGCAATTGCTCCTCACCATTCTTTGTCTCGAATTTGCAGCACAAATATAGTATCCTAATTAAAATGAAATACCGCGTACAGTTGTATGAGACCGATGAAGGTTGGTCGGTTAGCTGCCTGGATCTCCCCGGTTGTCACTCTCAAGGCAACACCCGCGACGAGGCCTTAGCAAACATCACGGAAGCAATAAGCCTTTGGTTGGAAGTTGAAGCCGAAGAAAATGGCATCAAATCGGTCGAGACGGCTGAGATCGCAATTTAGTCATGCCGAAACTTCCGGGCATAAGCCAGTGGGACGCCGTACGTGTATTTGAAAAACTGGGCTATCGCGTCGTTCGCCAGAGCGGACACATCGTGATGATCAACGGCTCAACACGGCTAACGATACCACGCCATAATCCAGTGAACGCAATCACTATGGGCAACATCGCAAAAGACGCAGGTCTCACCCCGCAACAGTTTCGCGACCTCCTCTAATTCCCCCACCGACAACCGAAAACCGACACCTGAAAACCGACCCCTGAAAACCGACCACCGCCCACCAACCATGTCCTTCCGCCCCGCCACATTGTCCGACCAGCTATACCGCGAATTAAAGCGGCGCATCCTCCATTGTGAGTTGCCGCCGGGGTCGCGGTTGATCGAGAAGTCGCTGTGTGAGCAATTGCAGGTATCGCGGACCTCGCTGCGTGAGGCGCTGAACCGGTTGTCCGGCGAACGGTTGGTATCGCTGAAGACGAATTGCGGGTTCAGTGTGGCACCGTTGACCGAAGAAAGCTTTCACAACATTTGCGAACTGCGCCGCGTGCTGGAAAGCCAGGCCGCCGCTCTTGCCGCCAAACGCGCCACCCCGCAGGACATCGAGGACATCCGCGCCGCCGCCACCGTCGTGTGCGAATTGGACGACCCCGACGGGCACCGGATTTATTGCGAGGTCAACCGCGCCTTCCATGCTTCCGTCGCTGCCGCCATCGATAATTTACTCCTCGAAGAAGCCATCCTGAGCGCGTTGGACAAGGACCAGCAGCCGATTTATTATGGAATCGACCTGGGCATGTGCACGAGCCCGGCCGAAGTCTCCGCCGAGCACAACGCCATTGTCGACGCCATCGAAGCCCGCGACGCCAACCTCGCGCGGATGCTCATGTGGGACCATATTGGGGCCAAGGAAGACCGCATTCTCGAAGCCCTCCGCGCCAGCGCCAAAGCAGAGCTGGCGGGCGTCTAGCTTACCGCGAGGGAATATTTGCTGGGAAAGCGTATCTAACTTCCCATATAAGAAATGCGGCTTTAAAGGCCGCCTCTCTACTATGAAAGCTGTCCAATCTTGCACCGCCGCGCTGAGCCTGTGCGCACTGTCCGCACACGCCAGCATGCAATTTAACATCGATTATGGCCCAGACTTGCAGGCCCTCGCCAGCAGCGACCCCACCGCCTACGCCAATTACACCAATGGCATGCAGGAGGCCACCAACAACTGGGCCTCGCTTTTCTCAGATCCTATTACGGTCAATTTATATTTGGATGTGAAAAGTGGCCAAGGCTCCCTCGCCTTTGCCTCCACGGTGAGCACGCCCATTGCAACCGCGAACGTAAAATACTGGCTGGGCCAGGACCGGACGACTGACCGGGATAACATCGCCTTTCAAAATCTGCCCATCCAGGCCGGTTTTGTTTACACAACGAACGAGAATCAAAATTCTAATGTTCGCCAGGGCGTCAACACGAGCACCGCAACGATTAACACGACGATGCTGGTTTCCCGTGCCAATCAGAAAGCATTGGGAGCCCTCGCCCCCCACGACCCGGGGAATGACGCCAGCTTGCGCGTTTCCAGCTCATTTGACTGGGATTTCGACCGTAGCGATGGCATTGAACCGGGCAAATACGATTTCGTTGGCGTCATGATGCACGAGATCGGCCACGCTATGGGCTTCCTGAGCGGTGTGGACAAACTGGATACCAACCCACCACTCGACCCCAATGCCGCCAGTGTTACCGTGCTGGACCTCTTCCGCCAATCGGCTGCGAGTGTGGCCTTGGCCGCTTCGACTCCTGGTGTTTTCGTGCCTGTGGCTGACTTTGCCTTCGGTTATCCAATCGTGAATAACATCCAATCGCCCGTGTATCTCTCTTACGACGGAGGCCAAACGGCCATCCACGACCTCGCTGGCGGAGCCATTCATACCGGTGAGCAGGCCAGCCACTTCACTTACACGGGCAGTCAGGACCTCGCCACACTCATGCGCGCCTCCACGCATTCCGGGATATTAAATAATTTCACCGAGGCCGATATCGCGGCGTTCGATATCATCGGTTTTGACCCGATTGTCGTTCCCGAACCAGCAACCTATGCCGGGCTGTTCGGTGCTTCGGCACTCGCGTTTGCGCTGTGGCGTCGCAGACGCCGCTAGTCTCTCTGGTGCAGGTAAGGCGTATTTCCAGTTGACCCCCGGGCGTGGGCGTCATTACGTGGCGGGCTATTTAACCAACGTTAACCGAAATATTGACGAGTAATGTCCGCTGCTGAAATCATCATTTACACCAAGACAGACGAAGCGCCCGCCTTGGCAACGTATTCCTTTCTGCCGATCGTAGAAGCCTACGCGAAGCCCGCTGGCGTCCAGTTTGAAACCCGGGACATCTCCCTCTCCGGCCGCATCCTTTCCCAATTCCCGGAATTCCTGAGCGATGAACAGCGCATCGGCGATCACCTCGCCGAGCTCGGTGAGCTGACCCTCAAGCCCGAGGCCAACATCA
The DNA here is from genome assembly GCA_050285865.1 of Puniceicoccales bacterium. Taxonomy (GTDB): domain Bacteria; phylum Verrucomicrobiota; class Verrucomicrobiia; order Opitutales; family Cerasicoccaceae; genus Cerasicoccus. The sequence goes on along the minus strand of JBNNDZ010000136.1, from coordinate 1,022 downwards.
TCAAGCTGCCGAACATCAGCGCGTCGATGCCGCAGCTTACCGCCGCCATCAAGGAGCTTCAGGCTCAGGGCTACAAGATTCCAGACTATCCTTTCGAGCCCAAGAACGATGCCGAAAAGGATATTCAGACCCGCTACGACAAGGTAAAGGGCAGCGCGGTGAACCCGGTCCTGCGCGAGGGTAACAGCGACCGCCGTGCCCCGAAGGCCGTCAAGGAATACGCCAAGAAGCATCCCCATTCGATGGGTGAATGGGTCAAGGATTCCAAGACCCGCGTTGCCACGATGGGCCAAAACGATTTCCGCTCGAACGAGAAATCCGTCACCCTTGCCGAGGCAACCACGGCCAAGATCGAGTTCGTCAGCGCCAGCGGAGAAACAACGGTGCTCAAGGCATCCCTGCCCCTCAAGGCCGGTGAAATCCTCGACGCCACCAAGATGAGCCGCGCCGCATTGGTGTCCTTCATCGGTGAACAGATCGCCGCAGCCAAGGCCGAAGGCGTGCTATTCTCCCTTCACATGAAGGCCACGATGATGAAGGTTTCCGACCCGATCATCTTCGGCCACGCCGTGAAAGTCTTCTTCAAGGACGTCATCGCCAAGCACGCGGACACCATCGCCAAGCTCGGAGTAAACTTCAACAATGGCCTCGGTGACCTCGTCGCCAAGATCGCCGACCTCCCCGCCGACGAAAAGGCAACCATCGAAGCGGACCTGCAGGCAGCTTACGAGAGCGGCCCGGACCTCGCCATGGTGAACTCCCACAAGGGCATCACCGGCCTGCACGTACCCAGCGACGTCATCATCGACGCTTCCATGCCGGCCATGATCCGCGTTGGCGGCAAGATGTGGGACAAGAACGACTCCACCCGCGACACCCTGGCCGTCATCCCGGACAGCTCCTACGCCGGCGTTTACCAAGCCACAATCGACTTCTGCAAGCAGAACGGCGCACTCGACCCGGCCACCATGGGCTCGGTGCCGAATGTGGGCCTCATGGCGCAGAAGGCCGAGGAATACGGC
>JBNNDZ010000135.1:0-5207 GCA_050285865.1 Puniceicoccales bacterium | reverse complement strand
AGGCCCCTATCGGGTTCATCCGATTTACTTTCCACCGGCAACCCAAAGCGAAGTAAACTGTAAACCAGTCGATGCTTGGCGGACTCCAATTGCTGCCAAGCTTTCTTGTGCTCATCCTTCGATAAATCCGGGATGGTGTTGTTGAGGTCGCACGCCTTGCAGTAGGGATCCTCAGAGTTGGCCGGGACCAGCCAGTTGCAGGCACCATGCTGTTGGTTAGCACAATAGCGATAGCTGGCCTCGGGAGACGCCAACGCCTCATAGGCTCCGTTCTTCTCGACCAGCGCGCTCAGTTGATTGGTCCGCCAAAGATAACCCAGCGGACTCCCACAACTGCCGCACACCGTGTTTTCGAAAAACAACAACTGCCCACAAGAGTCGCACTGAAAGATTTTCATATATAGAAATACTAGCAGATTTGCCCCTACGGTCAAATGAGGTTTAGTGCCAACCATGAAACTCTTTGCGGGTGTGAATAACCCTGTGAACATCGTGAGGAACGCTTCCGCTTGCATCGGGCGGGGTGGTTTCCCATCGTCCTAAATTCGCCTTTGCGCGCCTGATATTTTACCCATAACGGGCGGCCAGAACCAGCGCCCCGCACCCTCGCACTATGTCCAAAGACACCGAATTCGTCCACCTGCACGTCCACACCGATTACAGCTTGCTTGATGGCTGTAGCCGGACGGATCGTCTGTGCGAAAAGGCGGCGCAACTCGGGCAAAAGGCAATTGCCATCACCGACCACGGTGTCTTGTTCGGCCTGGCGGATTTTTACAAGAAGGCGGGGAAGGCCGGGGTAAAGCCGCTGCTCGGCTGCGAAATCTATCTCATTTTTGAAGACGAGCTGGGCGAGACGAACGAGCAGCGCTCCAAGCAAAAGAGCCACCACATGGGCCTGCTGGCGCGAAACTTCAAGGGTTACCAAAACCTGACGAAGCTTGTCAGCCTCGGCCATACCGAAGGCTTTTACCGCAACCCCCGCGTATCCCGTCGACAACTGGTCGAGCACAGCGAGGGGCTCATTGGCTTCTCCGGCTGTTTGGCGGCGGTGATTCCGCAGCGGCTCATGGAGGGTGATTACGCGGGTGCCAGGGAAGCCTGCGGCTGGTTCGTCGACTTGTTCGGCAAAGAATTTTTCTTCATCGAATTGATGGACCACGGCATCGAGGAGCAGCAACGCATCATTCCGGATTTGCTGAAGCTTGCGAAGGAGTTCGACCTGAAAGTCGTCGCCACCAACGACGTCCACTACGTCAACGACACCGACTGGCAACCGCACGACTCGCTGATCTGCATCCAAACCGGTGCCAAGCTTCACGAGGAAAAACGCCTCCGCTACGACAGCCAGCAGTTCTTCCTGAAAAGTCGCCAGGAGATGGCGCAGGTGTTCGACCGCTACGACCCGAACTGCCTTGTTAACACCAACGCTGTCGCCGAAATGTGCGAGGTAAAGCTCCCCTTCGGCGAGGACCATTACCCCGTTTACGAGAAGCCCATCGAGATCAGCCACGCCGAGGACGTCGACAACTTCGACCGCATCCTCGACGTCTACGAACAGAAGAAAAACGAGATCAACGAGCGCGACGGCAAGGACCTAATCAAGCTCGATGACGAGCAGCGGAAGGCTTACCGCAAGAACGGCCTATACCTGTTCGAACTGTGCAAAGAAGGCATCAAAGAACGTTACGGCGTCGATTATGACGAGTATCGCCGTCAGGCAGAAGCGGAGCAAGATGACGAAGGACTAAGGGCTAAGGACTCATCGACTTCGCTTTGCGATGCAAAGCGAGTCTGCGACCAGCTCGACTACGAACTCGCGATCATCATTGGCACGGGATTCATCGACTACTTCCTCATCGTTTGGGACTTCATTAAGTGGGCGCGTGACCGGGGCATTCCGGTCGGGCCGGGCCGTGGTTCGGGCGCTGGTTGCGTGGTCGCCTACGTGTTGAAAATCACCGACATCGACCCCTTCCGTTTCGGCCTGCTCTTTGAGCGAATGCTGAATCTGGAACGCGTCAGCCCGCCGGACTTCGACGTGGACTTCTGCATGCGCCGCCGTGACGACGTCGTCAATTACGTGCGCGAAAAATACGGCAAAGACCGCGTCGCGAACATCATCACCTTCGGCACTTTCGGCGCAAAGATGATCGTGCGCGACCTCGCTCGCGTGAACGACATCCCGTTCGGCGAAGCGGACAAGATCGCGAAGATGATCCCGGACGAGCTCAACATCTCACTGGACGACTCCGTGGAGAAATCCGCCGAGTTGCGTTCCGAGATGAAGACCAACCCCATCGCGAAGAAAATCATCGAGCAGGGCAAAGTCATCGAAGGCATGGTGCGCAACACCGGTAAGCATGCCTGCGGAGTCATCATCGCTGACCAGCCGATCACGAACCTGATCCCCGTCACCCTGCAGGAAGGCGACCTGACCACGCAGTACCCGAAGGGCCCAAGCGAAGACCTCGGCCTGCTCAAGTGTGACTTCCTTGGGCTAAAAACGTTGACCGTTATTTCCGATGCGCAGGAAAACGTGCGCCGCTTGCCGGGGCAGGAGGAATTCGACATTGAAAAAGTCAGCCTCGAAGACCCGGCTACTTTTCAACTGCTAAAAGAAGCGCGGACGGTTGGCGTGTTCCAGCTCGAATCCGGCGGAATGCAAGGGCTATGCCGACAACTGGAAACCTCCAGCATCGACGAGATTGTGGCGCTTATTGCGCTGTATCGTCCGGGCCCGATGCAGTTCATTCCGCAGTACATCAAGGGCAAGAAAGACCCGTCCACGATCGAGGTCCCCCACCCGCTGCTCAAGGAACTCGTTGAGGAGACTTACGGCGTCTTGGTCTACCAGGAGCAGGTGATGCAGAGCGCGCAGATCATCGCAGGCTACACGCTGGGCGGCGCGGATATTCTCCGCCGCGCGATGGGCAAGAAGATCAAGGAGGTCATGGACCAACAGAAGGAGATCTTCATCAAGGGGGCCAAGGAGCACAACGATATCTCCGCCAAGCAAGCCACCGAGATCTTCGGCATCCTGGAAAAGTTCGCCCAATACGGCTTCAACAAATCCCACTCCGCCGCCTACGCGATGCTCTCGTATCGAACGGCGTATTTGAAGGCCAACTTCCCCACGGAGTTCATGGCGGCAGTCCTCTCTTCCGAACTCGGCAACGCGGACAAGGTTTCGCATTTCATCGAAGAAGCCGAGAGCATGAAGATCGAAGTCCTCGGCCCGGATATCAATGAGTCCCGGGAGATGTTTACCCCCGTCGTCGTTGACGACGGGAAGATTAAAGAGAGCAAATTAAAAATTAAAGGTGAGAACAACAATACTGATGACGACTCCTCCAACCAGGACTCTGAAACTTTAATTTTTAATTCTTCATCTTTAATTTCGGATTCAGCCGGCGGCCGAATCCGATTCGGTATGTCCGCCATCAAGGGCGTGGGGGATGCGGCGGCGCGGGTGATTCTGGCCGAGCGGGACGCCAACGGGCCGTTCAAGGATTTCCATGACTTCGCCTCGCGCGTGGACATGAAGGCCGTTAACCGCCGCGTGATTGAATGCCTCATCAAAACCGGCGCATTTGATTACTCCGAAATGGATCGCCAGCATCTGCTAGATTCGCTGGAAGGCATTCTGGGCGAGGTGGCCGATTTGCAGAAAGACCGCGAAACGGGTCAGGCGAATCTCTTCGACATGCTCGCGGAGCCCGAGCCGACCGCCGAAGAATCGTCCGGTAACAACGGCCACTACGACACCCGTGGCCCCAAGATGACGCAGTCCGACAAACTGCAATTCGAAAAGGAACTACTCGGCTTCTACGTCTCCGGCCACCCAATGAATGCCTACGCCGGGCTCGATGACATCATCAACAGTTTCGGCCCCGACGAAGACCTGAAACGCTGGGACCGCGAAAGCTTACGCCTGTGCGGCGTCATCAACAACATAGCGAAAAAACTCACCAAAAAGGACAATCGTCCGTGGGCGTTCTTCACGCTATCCACCCGCCGCGCGGGCTACCAGATCAACGTGTTCCCCGACGCCTTCGAGCAGAACATGCATCACCTGGAAAACGGCGCGGTGGTCTGCGTCGAAGGAGAAATCCGCTACGACAGCGAACGCGACGAAGTGCGGCTCAACGCCAACAAGCTTGCGCGATTGGAAACCGCCTTGTCCGCCTTCATTGATTCGGTGACGTTCTACGTGGATAACGATACGGGCACGCTGGGCACTTTCGCCACCGAACTCTCCGAGTATTTGCAGGCAAACGAAGGGCCGACCAGCATCAAGCTCGGCGTGCTGACGAGCCCCAACCGGGCCCTGCTCGCCGACCTCGCGCCCTCGCTCAATTGCCAGCTCAAGCCCGACGCCTTCAAGCGCCTGCGCTCGCTCCCGGGCGTGCGCAGTGTCCATGGCGAAGCCCGTGCACTGGCCGAGCCACCCAAGCCCAAGTGGGCGCGAAAGTAGTGTGCCAAAAGGTCGTAGGAAATTCGGCATTTATAGGAAATCTCCCTGAACCCTACTCCTCATTTCACGATAACTGTGAAATAATGACTCGATTACTGCGTCATAGATGACATGTAAATATCATGTCAACCGACTCTACTGACCAATGAAATCATCCATCTCTAAATTGCTTGCGCTGGTCGCAATGCTCTGCGGATTTTCCGCGCTCACAACCGATCTCAGCGCACAGACGCCGACGGTCGACATCCACTACGTAGACGTAAACAATACGAATCGCCGCCTCCCGGGTGATACGATTACGATGATGCGCGGAGTCTATCCGCATCTCTACGCGATCCGGGTCAACGTGAACTGGAATGGTTCCCCCGCCGGGGCGATTATACTCGATTTCAGATCGCGCACTGGAACCAATTTCACCCGTGGATTCCCCCCTCAACAAACCAGTTTCCTGGTCTACGACATACTACCTGACAGCAATATCGGTTGGTTAAATGGGGCTGAAATCGGGGCCAACGAGTTTGAAGTCCGGCTGTTGAATCCACAACGCCAAGTCGTCGCGGCCTCCCGCCCGCTCGCCGTTCGCGCAATCCTGGTGCCCCGTTTTGTACAGCACATTTTCCTGAATGGAAACCAGCGAAACGGTGTATTTGAATTCGAACTGAACATTCCTCCCGGTGACGGCTACCCGGCCACCACATCACTCCCTTTAATCGGTAAATACGGCCCCACA
>JBNNDZ010000134.1:0-9672 GCA_050285865.1 Puniceicoccales bacterium | reverse complement strand
GGCGCGGGTGTCCCATGCGCCGTCTTCGGGGCCGCCAAACTTGAGGCTCTGGTAGTTTTCGCCATCCACGACGGGATTTGCGGTTTCGAGTCCGCGAGCAGTGGTGTCGCTACCGTCGACGGGGCGGTCGCCGGGGATGCCGAGGGTCTTGAGGATGAACGGGTCGCCATCCATGACGTAATCGGCAAGGGGACCGTCGTTTGCGGCCAGTTCGAAGGGCTTTCCTTCGACGGCAATCGCGTAGAGAATGCCGCCGCACAGGCCTGCTTTTTCCAGTTCGGTGCCTTCAGCTTTTTTATCGCCGACATACATGTAGACTTCGCCGTTGGAGTCGTCGTCGGTGAGCATGGCGATGGTTATGTCCTGCGCGAAAGGCGAGAGCAGAACGTTTTCCCATGCGGCGTAGCCAAGGTGCTTGAGCTCGTAGGATTTACCGGCGTCGGCACCCGTCACGATGTGACCGAAGGCGCGGCCGCCCGAGGTTTCTTCGCCGTTGAAGTAGATGAACTCCTGCGAGCCGAGGGCGGTGTTGGCGTTGTATGTCGCCGAGATGCCGGGCAAGTCGGCGGAGCAAAGGCGGTCGAAGGTGTAATTGTTATCCAGGACGAAGGTCTCGTTTTCCCAGATATAGACTTCCTTGATAAGGTCGTCGCCCTCAACCACTTCGAGCGTGCCCTTGTCGACCTTCCACTTGGAAACGAAGGCACCGGCACCACCGTGGTCACGCGCAATGCCCTGTGTTGCCGATATCTCGTGGTTGACCAGTAAGTAGAAAAAGTCGTTTTCGCCGAGATCCGCCCCGTCGATGGCACCGATGCCGTCGGGAATCCCGACCAGTCGCGTGGTGCCGCCACCGGTTTTGGAGATGGTGACTCCGTCGTCAACCGTGAGAATCGAGGTGATTTCGATTCCGGGCAGGTGTGTGGTCAGGTAAGGTTCTACCGAGGTCGACGGGCTCGTCGCCGCGAAGGCAGCTGCCGGCAGAATGGCCGCCAGGGATGATGTCAGGGATTTCAGAGAGCTCATAGCGAGGAAGACGTTTGGGAAAGCCAAAGGCGAAAGATACCGAATTGCTTGGAGTAACTCCATGCAGGGGTCAATGAATGGCATTTGGCCGTAACGGGATTCGCAGAAGTGTTTCTTACGTTACATATTTGACGCGCTAATGGCGCCGTTCTCGCCGTGCTTTGTCCTCTCTCTGTCACAAAAAAAGCCGCCCCCGAAATGGGAGCGGCTTAGTGAAAGGAATTTTCTGACTGCTCTTAGAGCAGGCCAGCGACCTTTTGGATCAGCTCGACGCAACGGTTGGAGTAGCCCCATTCGTTGTCATACCAGGAGACGAGCTTGAAGAAGTCGTCGCTGAGGCCGAGGCCGGAACCGGCGTCGAAGATCGAGCTGAGCTCACAGTGAATGAAGTCACTGGAAACTACTTCGTCTTCGGTGTAGCCGAGGATGCCCTTGAGGCTACCTTCGGAAGCTGCCTTCATCTTTTGGCAGATTTCTTCGTAGCTGGTCTTCTTTTCGGTCTTCACGGTCAGGTCCACAACCGAAACGGTCGGGGTCGGAACGCGGAAGGCCATGCCGGTGAGCTTGCCCTTAACTTCCGGAAGCACGAGGCCAACAGCCTTGGCTGCACCGGTGGTCGACGGGATGATGTTGATCGCTGCGCTGCGGCCGCCCTTCCAGTCCTTCATGCTTGGGCCGTCCACGGTCTTTTGCGTGGCGGTGTAGCTGTGGACGGTGGTCATGAGACCTTCGACGATGCCGAACTCATCGAGGACCACCTTGGTCATCGGAGCGAGGCAGTTCGTCGTGCAGCTTGCGTTGGAAATGATGTTGTCGTCGGCGGTGAGCGAATCGCTGTTCACGCCGAGAACGACGGTCTTCACGCCGTCACCCTTGCCGGGAGCGGAGATGATTACCTTCTTGGCGCCGGCGTCGAGGTGGCCTTGAGCCTTCTTGTCTTCGACAAACAGACCGGTCGATTCGACGACGATGTCTACGCCGAGTTCCTTCCAAGGGAGGGCTGCCGGACCTTCACGAACCGAGAGGCTCTTGATCGTGTGGCCATTGACGACGAGTGTGTCGGCGTCGGGCGCGTCAACCGTGCCGTTGAAACGGCCCTGGATGGAATCATACTTGAGGAGGTAAGCCAGGTTGTCCGCCGGGACGAGGTCGTTGATCGCAACGACTTCGATGTCATTGCCGAGCAAGCCCTTGTCTACGAGCGAGCGGAATACGAGGCGGCCGATGCGGCCGAAGCCGTTGATACCTACTTTTACTGCCATGGTGTCTATGGTTGTTGGTTCTGGTTGGTTGAAAAGAATAGCGCGTACGCGAAGGGCGAAGGAAAGCGCCAGCTTACCCTTTGGCAAGGATTATTCCGAGTCACCGTCACAATCGCCCGTCTAGAAGCAGAATTTATGTCTGAAAGAAAAGAGTTTCCTTACACATAGGAGACCCGCGAGGCTCATTTTTTGAGGACGCCGGTTCATTGATTGGCGTTCGGAACCGCATAAAGGCTGGAAAGTTACAGGCAGGCTACAACCAGAATTCGCGCCGGTTACTTTTGTGGGTTGGCTTGGATTGCGGCTTGAGCGTGGTTCGCGTTTGCGTCGATGTTGAATTTTATGAGCTTCATTAGAGGAATTGTTGCGGGAATGGCGTTGCTCGCGGGGCAGTCGGCTTGGGCTGATCTCGAAAACATGGCGGAAACCCCGCCGGGGCAGCCCTACAGCAATCAATTGGCTTCGGACTTCATCAACCACTACGCCCGCCTCAACTACGAACTCTACCGGGATGCCACGAATGCACTGATTGAGTTCAACATGGCCCTCTATGAGTTCGAAAAGAACCCGACTGAGGTTCAGTTTGAGAACTTGAAGGAGCTCTGGATCGAAGCGCGTAAGGTTTACGGCAAAACCGAGGTATTTCGCTTTTCCGATGGCCCGGTCGACACACTCGAGTTGGAGCCGCTGATCAATGCCTGGCCGATCGATGAAGGCCTGATCGATTACACCCGCGATGACCCGGCATCGGGAATTGTCAACAACCCCGAGCAGTACCCGGACATCACTCCTGGCATGATTGCGGAGATGAATGAGGTGGGCGGCGAGGCAAACGTCACCACTGGGTGGCATGCGGTGGAATTTCTCCTTTGGGGGCAGGATTTTTACGAAGACGGGCCGGGCCGGCGCGAGTGGACCGATTACACTGAGGCCGAGAATGCCGATCGCCGGATGCGCTATCTTGTCGTTTCAACCGAACTGCTGCGGCACCACCTGTCTACGCTGATGGAAGAATGGAGCCCCGACAATTACGACAACGCATCGGGTGCATTTTTTCTCAAACCGCCACCGAAAATTCTTTCCAATATCTTCCGCGGCATGAGTACCCTCGCCGGGAAGGAGCTCGCCAGTGAGCGCATGGGTGTCGCGTTGCGGAACCGTTCACAGGAAGACGAGCATTCATGTTTCAGCGACACCACGCACAACGACCTTGTCGCGAACATCGAGGGCTGGGGCGTCATCTTCTACGGCGAATATGTAAACGATGAGGGAGAGGCCTTTGAGGGCGTCGGCATTTACGATCTCGTGTTGGCAGTCGACCCCCAGCAGGCAGAGGTGCTCAAGGATGCCTACGAGAAGTCGGTGGTCGCTATGAAGGAGGTCCCGGCACCGTTCGATCAAGCGATTCTGGCGGAGAAAGATTCGGAGGAATATAAGAAGGTTCAGGCCGCGATTTCCTCCCTCTGGCCGCTGGTTTACGCCATGTCGGACGCCTCGGACACGCTTAAACTCAACTAACTCGCGTTGGGCGGGAAAAACGTGACCGCAAAACGATTCAGGCAAATGCTCTTTGGTATGCTGGCACTGGCTGGTCTGCATGGGGCGCTTGCGGCAGTGGACAAGACGCGCTCGGGCGGCGAGGGGACGGTGGACATTTTCACCGATAAGGCCTTTTCCGAACCGGCGGCCAATTTACCCATGGAGGAGCTCGCACGCTTCTTTGCGGGCAACGCCTTTTTCAATACGAATTGGGTCGCCGCTACCTCTTCGGCTGAGGGTAGGGACGGCCTCGGGCCGCTTTTTAATGTTCGTTCCTGCTCGGCATGTCATTTCAAAGATGGCCGCGGGGAGGCTCCAGACGCTGGTGAGCAAGCACGCTCGCTGTTGATCCGGGTATCGCGCCCGGGGCAGAGCGAAGTGGGTGGGCCGTTGCTGGACCCCGTTTACGGTGAGCAGATTAGTCCGCAGGCGCTGCCTGGGCTTCAGCCGGAGGCGAAGATCGACGTTACCTACGAGCGAATTTCCGGACAATACCCGGACGGTAGGCGATACCAGCTTCGTAAGCCGACTTACACCTTGAGTGAGTGGGCTTACGGCGAGCCCGAGGTTCCTCTGCTGGCGTCGCCCCGCATCACCCCGGCGGTTATCGGGCTGGGTTTGCTGGATGCCGTTGCGGTGGCAGACATTTTGGCCGGAGAGGACCCTGATGACGCCGATGGGGACGGTATTTCCGGTCGCGCCAACTATGTTTGGAGCATCGAAAAGCAGGAGCGCATCATGGGGCGCTACGGTTGGAAGGCGAATAAGGCCACGCTGAACGATCAAACAGCGGGCGCGTTTCACGGCGACCTTGGCATTACTTCGACACTGATTCCACATGAGAATCATGGGGCCGCGCTGGCCGGTGAAGCCTCCGGCGGTACTCCGGAAATCGAGGATATCGCCTTTGGTGACGTGGTTTTCTACCTACAGGCGTTGGCGGTTCCTGCAAGGCGTGATGTTGACGACCCGCAAGTGATGCATGGCGAAATGTTGTTTACGCAGGTTGATTGTGCGCGTTGCCATACTCCGGAAATGACTACGGCTGATAAGGCAGAATTTGCGTTTCTGGAGCGACAGACGATTCGGCCTTACACGGACATGTTACTACACGACATGGGGCCGGAGCTGGCTGATGGTCGGCCGGATTTCGAGGCGAGTGGCAGCGAATGGCGCACACCGCCGCTGTGGGGTATGGGGCTGTATGAAACCGTCAATGGCCACCGTCACCTGATGCATGATGGCCGTGCGCGCACGCTGGAGGAAGCGATTCTCTGGCACGGTGGAGAGGCAGCCCGGAGCCGGGAAAAATTCATGAGTCTGCCAAAATCCGACCGCGACAACCTGATTGCCTTTCTGGAGTCACTTTGAGGTCAGCTCGCGGGCACGGGCGTGAGTTGGATTCAGCGACAGTGCTTCGTCGAGATAGTCTTGTGCGGCAGCATTTTGACCCCGGGCAATGAGGATTTCGGCCTTCACGACGGGTATTTCGCCATACCACGGGGCGGCTTGTTCGCTGCGTAGGATAAGGGACTCGGCTTCTGTAAACTGGCCGTCTTTGGCGAGGTCACGTGCGGTTTCAACGGCGACGAATAGCCCGGACTCGCCCCGTGTTTGCAGGTTATTGAGGCGCTCGTCCCACGTGCAGCCTACGACGCTGACGAGGTGGATTGCGGTCGCCCCAAGCCAGACCAGCGCAATGAGTCCAAGCAACCTGCGGGCGTGGCTTTGATAAAGGGCGAAACGGCTTTTAGGAGGCGTTGCACGCCAGGCGTCGATTCCACGGATAAGCGTCGTCGCAATGACGTAGGCGAGACCCGCGCCAGCAATGCAGACCGGGAAACTATCGAATGGCTGCACCCAACTCGAAATGATGCCACTGAATGGGATGAGTGCGCAGAAAGCGAAGGCGAGTCCTTGCCATAATGTGGGCTCTACGCGACGAAGCCGCCACGACAAACGCGCAATGAGCACGGCGATAAGCCAGTAGAAAAGTCCAAGGCGCATGACCTCGCTCGAGCTAACGGACTGGGATAATGGTTCGGAGGCGAAGGGCCAGAGCCAGTAACCCATTTGATCGAGCATGATATACGGGGCTAGCAGGATTTGCTGCCCGATGCTCAGCGGCGGAAATGCTGGGCTGTCCACCGGCGCAGCGCCTTGCCATGCCCAGTAAAAGCTCGGCGAGACGAGCCAGATAAACACCGCGAGCGGCAGTAGACGCTTCATTCGCTGCGCGGCTTTACGGTGAAGTGGATGATATGTTCATCCTGCTCTACTATTTTAAAGCCGGGCAGGTTTTCTTCGAGTACACTACGGTCCTTGTAGTGAGCAATGCCCCGGATGTTGTTGGTGTAATATTGCCTGGTGTTACTAATACTATCCAGATTTGTATACCAGACCGAATGGTCGAAGTCTGCATAAAATAGGATGGTCCCCAAATGAAGTTCTGGCCATGTCTTTTCGCTGACGGCAACGATGAGTTGTTCGCCTGGTTCGACGTGTTGCGCGAGTGATATTGCGAGATTCTTCCCTGCGGAATAGGGGTCAGGGCGTGCATCCCAAGCTTCCAAATTGCTGGGCCATCGCCAAAACACTGGCAAAAGCAGTAGCGCAACGGTGATTCCGAAAACAGTTTTTCTAGGTGTAAGCAACTGCCAAATCGCGATGCTCATCACCGTAGCGAACATCGGATAAACGGCGATCAGGTATCGCTCAGAATGCTTCGAGGATAAGCATAACAGAAAGATATAGACTGCAATCTGGGCAATGACTGTTACGTATTCCGGGTTTCTGCGAAACTGCTTGATGAAGGGCGTTGCGATTATGACTGCGAGGCCAATAGTGCCGAGTAATAGCCAGTCGTTGACGATTATGCCTAAGTAATAGTCGAATGAGAGTTGATAGGTGCCTTGTGTGGATTCTGTCGCCCGTCGGATATACATGCCATCCATAGACCGGAGCACATTTGTTCCACTCGTCCGCAATGCCTGTATCAAATACCATGCAAGAAATGGACCAATGCTCAATGCGCACCCCAGCCAAGTCCATGGGCTTTTCAGGGGTTTGATTGAGCGCGACTCGACGACTTGATAGAACAGTGCTATCGCCATCAAGCCGCTGCCAATCGGAAGTTTTTGTAATCCAGACAATGCAGCCGCCGTTCCAGCCAGTAGCCACCAGCGTGGATTACTACGTGCTTGCACACAGCATATGGCGGTATAAACCGCGAAGCATGCTACGCCGGTGTCGGCTAGCGCCGATCGTGATTGCCCCCAAAATATAAATGACGCAAAGAGGATGACGGATGCAGCAGGTGAAGCCAGCGTCCAGCGGCGAAGCAACGACGTTGCCAATAGGCCCGCTCCCGCGATACTGAATATCCCGTATAGCGTCGGCCAGAGGCGCAGGGCCGCTTCCCGTGACTCGAAGTTGGGTAATGTAATCGCCGTCAGGAAGTAATGCAATGGAGGCTTACTTAGGCTGGGAGAGAAGTTGAATTGCACTTCTGGCGGGAAGCCGCTCACAAGCATTTCCCGACTTCTTTCAGCGGTATAAAATTCGTCGAACTCAAGCAGCGGGGTATGGCTGTTGTTCCAAAATAACGTAATCGTCGCCAATACTGTCACGCCTATCCAGAGAAAGAGCGCAATTGAAGTTTCACAGCTTGGTTTCTTCGCCATTGAGAACATTTAGTCAATGCTGGACGTGGTGCCTTACTTTCCGTCTTGGTCGTCTTGTTGGGCTGAGTCCTGCTTGTTCGTATCCGCTGGTTCATTTTTCGCTGAATCAGCTTCGGGTTCTGACTGGGTATCCGGCTTAGGATTGGTTTTTTCTTTGGGCTTCTCCTCAGGCTTGGATTCTGCTTCCTGTTTTGCTTCTGGCTTGGGTTTCTTGGAATCCGATTTCGACTTTTCCTCATCCGCCTTCTTGTCGTCAGTCTTAGCGGATTCGTCCTCTTTACTTCCCTTGGCGGGAGTTTCTGCTTCCTTGGCGGCTGGCTCCGGCTCCTTGGCTGGGGCCTTGATGGTGAAGGTTCCGCTTTTGCCATCGTAAGGCTTGATCGGACGGCTTTTCTTTTCGGATTTTTCGTCTCCGCTCGGAATTTCGATGATGTCCCGGAAAACAATGGCGTATTTCCATTCACCCGGCTTGTCAGGGGTGAAGTTGGCGCGCCAGATGTTACCTTCCTCGGCTTTCTTGCCGTCGCCAGCGAAGGCACCAGTTACTGTGCTTTTCTTGCCGTCGGGAGCTTCGATTCGTATCTGGAAGCGTGCCCAGTCCTTGGTGACGGGTTTGGATTTTAATTTGGCGAATGGACCGGTGAGCTCGATGGTCAGTTCCTTTCCGGGCTCCAGGGAACCATTAATCGCAATGTCGCCGTTGCCTTTGGCAGCCCGATAAATTGCTACGACGAAGGCCTCGTAGTCCGGCATGGGAATTTCGGCTTCGGATTGTTTGGGCTTCTCTAATTTGTCGACGTTTCCCAGCCACTGAAGGAAACGTTGTTCGCGCGGGGGGGTGTCGGCTTCGATTTCGACCGGTTTGCCGGGGGGATATTCACCGGAACCGCTGCCACTGTGCACCGTCAACTTGCGCTTTTGGGTGTCGTCTTCATCGATGATGACAAACGAGTAGGTTTGGGAGCCCAGGAAGGCACCTTGAGCTTGATCTTCCGCATAGGCTTCGGCGACGAGTGAGTAATCACCCGGTTGCGGCGACCAAGGCTGATATGAGCCGCCGGAGTCTCCCATCAGCGTGAATGGGGGGTGATTTTCGATGCGGTCAACCATGACCGGACCGGACAGGCGCAGTTGGATGCTCCCGGGCTGGTCACCGCTATATTCAACGCGAAAGTTGATCGGGCTGCCGATCTTGGCCAAGTTGATCGTGTCGTCGAAGTTCACGGCACGCACATCATTGTTGGTGCCCGTTTCCACTAAAACCAACTCACCCAGTGGGGACGCCGCTACATTGCCCGTTGCGAACCATAAACACAGCGCAGCTCCGGTGATCCAGCCAAGAGCGGCGCGCGCCAGTGAAATAACTCCCATAAGGATAATCATTGGACGAGCTGCGCGGTGAACGCAATCACAACTCTTTGGTATGCAAGGACCATCATCAGTCTGGATGAACGGCCTTGCCAAGGTGCCTCGGGCGGTGCCTGATGGTGCGTTTTGACTATGGATGGGCTTTGGGGAATTTCGATGACAGGCTGGGCGTTCGCTGCGCTGGGGGCGTTTCTGGTTGGCCTGGGCAAGGGCGGTCTACCGGGTGCGGGCAATGTCACCGTCTGGATTTTTGCCGAGATTTTCGGGGCCAAAGAATCGGTGGGTATACTCCTGCCGGTGCTGATTTGCGCGGACATCGTAGCAATCATCATTTACCGGCGCGATGCGGAGTGGCCCCTCGTGCGGCGTTTGTTTGGGGTGATGGCCGTTGGTGTGTTGATTGGCTGGGCATTGTTTGACGTGATTCCGGCAGATGTGTTCGGGCAGGTCATCGGCGTGATGCTGCTGGTGATGACGGGACTTCACTTTGGGCGCAAGTGGATGCTGAGGCGGCGTCAAGACGAGGATCCGGTGCCGCACACGTGGTGGTTCATCTGGGGCACAGGTCTTGCGGGGGGCATGGCGACGATGCTGGCCAATGCCGCGGGGCCGGTGGCTGCCTTCTATTTGATGGCGGTTAAGTTGCCCAAATATGCTTTTATTGGCACCAGTGCCTGGCTGTTTTTCCTGATAAATATCTTCAAGGTGCCATTTCAGACGGCCTCAGACAATGTTACCGGCGATACCTTGAGGATCAGCCTCGTGCTCGGTCTGGTCGCGGTTTTGGGCTGCAT
>JBNNDZ010000133.1:0-2748 GCA_050285865.1 Puniceicoccales bacterium | reverse complement strand
CATGCATCGCAAAGTAAGGCTGTCCAAACGCGGTGCCTGCCATTTCGTGAAACACGCGGCCAGTGCGCTTGGCGGCTTCGATAATGGCGTCTAGATCGGCCTCGGTCAGCGCGCAGGGCTTTTCGGCCAGGACATGCTTTCCGGCTTCAAGGGCTTGGATTGCATGGCGGGCTTGATCGGCACGGCGCGGTGAGCAGAGGGAAATGAGTTCTACCTCGGGGTCGTCCAAGAGATCCTCCAGCGAAACGTACTCACGGACGGAATCTGTCTGCGGGAAGCCCTGTGGTAAATCGCCGCGTGTCATTTCCGCGATGGCGGTCAGACGGGCATCGGTGCGTTTGGCCAGCTCGGTTTGAATTTGGTGACCATTTTTCCCGTATAAACCGATTTTAATCATAGCGGCTCAGGCGGAGGTAACGGCTATGGGCCGGGGACGTAGTTGTGGGCGGATGCGAATGTATTTCTTCGCTGGATTCTTTCCACTCATCATCTGCTCGAGCAGGTCGAAGAGTGTGTCAACGACCTCTCGGAGGTCGTATTCGACCATAGTAATGACGTCCTGCCAATATTCGAGGACGAGCGAGCCTTTATTGGCGTGGCTGGCCACATGCAGGTCTTTGTTCGGGAAAATTCCTTGTTCGCGCAAGTGGAGGAGGGCACCGCGGGCGATAATATCGTCAGAAATGACGATGCCGTCGGGTAGGCCATGTTTCCCACCGCAGCGTTCGAGGCAGGTTTGCATCCATTGGCGGCCGAGGGGTTCGTGTGCGTCGTGTGGCGGTTCGACACCGGGCTCAGGGTGGATGACGCACTTTTCTTCGATACTCACATCGAACTTGGCGGCTGCTTTCTCAAAAGCTTGGAGGTGTTGGTGCAAGATGCCGAAAAAGCCGAGGGTTTTGCAGCCTTGATCAACGAGCGATTTAACGGCGAGATCGATCAGTGTCTGGATGTCGAATTTGACATGGTAACAGTTACCGGATGACTCGGTTGATACGACTGGAATATCCTGCTCGTACAACCAAGTAAAGTGCGCTTCATCGCGTACTTCACAAATGATCAAGCCGTCGAGTAGACCTTCTTTGAGGGAGTGATAAAGGTCCTGGTTGAAGTAGGCATTGGGCTCAATGACGTCTTGCTTCGGGGGCGTCATGTAAAACGAGAACTGTTCGTTGCTTTCCGCTGCACGTCGTTCGCAGTGCTGGAGCAGCAGCAGGTAGAAAGTCGAGCTGCCGGCCTGGAAAATATTTTGCCCAAAGACCAAGCCGATACGCTTCTTCAATATTTGGTTGGAGACAAATATACCGCTGCCTTGACGGCGATTAATGATGCCCCGTGCTTCCAGCTTGGCCAGCGAACGATCAAGCGTAGTCGCGGTTACGTCCAGTTGTTGGGCCAGTTGCTGCGCGGTGGGCAGCTTCATGCCGGGGCCGTAGCGCTGCGCCATCTTGGAAATCTCCTCGATGACGTAGGGCTGTTTGTAACGATGATTCTTGGAGGCCTCGGCCATTTGTTTTTACGGGTGTAATAATATTATCCCGGAATCCAGAACGATGTCTTTGGCGTAATTGCCATGGGTTCGCCGTCCAGTTCCAGCGCGATAACGAAACCAATGCCATCCTCGACTTGCTTGGGTAATCCGCGGAGGAGCAACCGATCGTTTGTTTGTTCGAATTCGACCGGTTTGCCCGTTGAGAGAATTTTGGCCGAGAGCACTTTATTCGATATTTCTGAATAGCAAAGCTCATCGCCGGTTGGGCGATGCACAATTAAATAAACACAGTTTCCACATGTGGTAATCTTGCCCCAATTGGTCCAAGAGTAGGGATTGCGGCTGGAATTGTATATGGCTCCGCCGTTGTGCTTTAGCCAGTTGCCTGCAGTTTCCAGAATCTTGATCGATTCCTCGGGGATTGTGCCATCGGCCATTGGGCCCACATTGAGCAACAAATTTCCTGCACCGGCAGAGGTTTCGGCCAGTAGTTCAATAACTTCCGTTGGTTGCTTCCAGTTATCATCTCCGGCGTGGTAGCCCCAGTTGTTATTGAGTGTCATGCAGGCTTCCCACAGTCGTTCTTCCTTGGGGGCCTTGATGGCCTGTTCACAGTTCAGGACGTGGAACGGTTCGCCATTGCGCTCATTGATGAGGATGTCCGGTTGTAGGCGGAGGACTTCTTCATTGACCTCTGAACTACACATGTTGGTGGGTATAGCGCCGTCATACCAGAGATAGTCGATCTTACCATAGCGCGTCATCAGTTCAATGACTTGCGCGCGGTAGTATTCGATGAAGCGCTCGCGGGCAGCGTCGCTGGACCAGTCGGTTTTCGCAGGCCAGTCGCGGTAGAAAGGGCCGGGATAGTCAGGGTGGGTCCAGGAACCGGGAGAGAAATATAAGCCGACCTTTAATCCAGCTGCCCGGAAGGCCTCCACATAGGGGCCAACTAGATCACGCTTGGGGCCGTAATTGCCCGCATGGAAATCATCCGTGTCGGTAGGCCAGAGTGCAAAGCCGTCGTGGTGGCGCGTCGTAAGCACGCCGTATTTCATCCCCGCTTTTTTCGCCAGCGCAGCCCAGGCAGCCGGGTCGTAATTTTCGGCCTTAAAGGTCTCTACATACCTCTTAATGTATTCGTCCTTGGGAATGCGCTCGCGATTCATGACCCACTCGCCGCGGGCAGCACTGGAATAGGCACCCCAGTGAATAAACATGCCGAAGCGTGATTCGTTAAACCATAGATCGGAAGA
>JBNNDZ010000132.1:0-3939 GCA_050285865.1 Puniceicoccales bacterium | reverse complement strand
GAGGCATAGGCCCCGGTGGAATAGGGCGTCAGCCCGGTATCGCCCATTGTCACCTTGACCTGGGAAAGATCGGTCTTGAGCCATTCGCAGGCGACCTGGGCAATGGTTGTTTCCAGCCCCTGACCAAAGGAATGTAATCACGACCATACTCCAGATCAACTTCAGCCCATCGTTTGAGCATGTCCGATGGCTTCGTAACCAGCGCCATACCGTGGTCACTGAATAGGTGTAAGCGCACCTCGCGATAATGTTTACTGGCCGTCGCGTGGAGTGTCCGCAATTCCGATGCAAACGCATCAAAGGCGCTATCGACCTCCACTCCACTGGGTCCGTATTTATGCATGATGGCATCGAGCCCTGCGGTAAAGAGATAGATCAGTTCAACCTCTCCCTTAGCCAAAGCCTGTTGGGCCTGTGCGATGTTAGCCGCATCTCCCGCGCGCCAATCCGAGCGCATCCATGGCTTCCCGGAGGCCTGCCAATGCTCAAAAATATTCTGCTGGCCACCAATGATTCCACCCGGCTCGTAAATGTCTTTTTTCTCCGTGTAGTCGAGAAAAGGCAGGCGGTTAAACGGTACGCTGTAGAGCTGAAAGTAGCCAGTGTAGCCAAGACTCTCTGCCAAATAACGACTGACACGGTTCCTTACCCGATGGTGCCCCGCCAGCGACTGCGGCAAAAAGCCGAGTTTGGCCAAATGTTGAAACGGGCTTGCCCCCTCGGCTTTGACGAAGAACGAGAAATGCCCGTGCTCGCGGGGCAACTCTCCGGTGAGTATAGTCGGGTCACACGTGGATGAATAACCAAACAACGTCTGACACGGATTACGCACCGGAAATAAATCCTCCATAAAGCTCCGCTCTTGCGCTAGCTTCCATCCCAGCGCATCGGCAAAGATAAATAGGTCGACGCGAGATTTCACTGTGAGCTGGTCAGGCGTTCGATCTCACGGATCAGGTTTGTCGGGCTGAATGGTTTGGATAAGATTCCGCTCGCGTCGGAATCTTTCAAAATCGGCAGCAGTTCGCTACTGGTCCGAGCGGTAAAAATGAGCACCGGCAATGATTCATTACCGGGGAGCGCGCGAATTGCCTTCATCAATTCTATGCCTTTAATGTCCGGCAAATCATAGTCCAGCAAAGCAAGGTCGGGGCGTAACCCCTGCGCGGCCTTCAGGCATTGATCGCCCGTTTGAAAATAGTGCCCCTTAATTTTCATGCGCTTTAGGTGCATCTGCACCAGGCGAATCATGGTGATGTCGTCGTCGACTACGATTATCTCACTCATTGTATCTCCTTCACAAATACCATAGTTATGTCGTCACTCAAGGCATCATCATCAGAAGCTTGATCCATGACCTTACAGAGCTCGTGCCAAAGACTTGAGCCTTGCTGATGATTACTGGTTTCAATCATGCGAATCATACGGTCCCAGCCGAACAGGCCTTCGTTGTAACGCCATTCATAGCAGCCATCCGAAACCAGGACAATTCGATCACCTGGCTCCATGAGGATTTGATCACACTGATAATCAAAAGCCGCCATGAGGCCAATCGGCGGCCCCGAAGGTTCCCACTGCTTTATGCTGCCGTCCGCACCTTGCTTGATCGTTGGGCAATGCCCAGCATTCACCTGTTCAATCAAGCGATCGTGGTCATTCCAACGAAGAATCGTGACGGTGATGAACATGGTTAAATCGCCCAGCATGCGGTGGAGAATTCGCCCAATGCGCTTAAGCATCACAGGCAGCGGCTTGGGATCATCCATTTGCAAATTAAATGCGGTCCGGTAGATAATCCCCAACAAGGCGGCCGAGACCCCCTTCCCCATCACGTCGATAATGGTGACGTAGTGATTGCCAAGGCGGTCCTGACAATACTCAGCGAAATCACCGGCTACGTTTTGGGCCACCCGTTGGAAAACACGCACTTCCCGGGAAGTCGACTCTGTGGGCTGGCGCACGGGGAGCAAGTGCTGCTGAATATCGGCCGCGATCTCAAACTCGCGCAAATCTTTCTCTGCCTCGCGTCGAATTTGGGTTGAAATGAAGTTCGCAATCGAGATGCCGAAGATGTCGGCGATCGTGCGTAAATTGTTTACTTGCGACGAGGCAATGGGGTTGTCCTTCGCCTTCCGACAAGCTGCCAAGTGCCCGAAAAACTGCGACTCAGCAGTTATCGGTAACAGGCAACCCGATGCGTATTCACCGAAACTGGAGCCATCGATACCCATCGTAGAACGCTGGCGTTCATTCTCCCAGATAATCTCACTTTTGCGCGCCAGCAATTCACTCAATGGGCCGGTAACTTCGGCATACACGCCGAGATCGCCCAAGTGCGTGCCGACAAATGGCGGCAAATCGGAGTCAGGCAAAATTTGCAGGTAGTCCATGAGCGCACTGTCACGAACATTCTTCAGACTCTGACCTAGAAACTCGCTCAGCGAATCCGACTTCACCAGCGACTCGCTCAGTTGGTAAAACGCCGCCAAGCCTTCGTAACTGGCGGAGAGCTCGGTAAGAATCGCATTCATCTCGCTCGATGGCGGTTCCATAACGATCCCGGAACACACCTTTCGCGCCTCAACACGGTAAGCCGCCTCGCCTCGCCATTCGTCGAGTGAATCCAGAAATGACAACGCGAGGAAAACGCCACGGCCCGATTCCAAAAGCAAATCTGGCGATAGATCTTTGCGTTTACTCAATGGCTCCGGCGGGCCATTGCCAGGCTGCTCAATGCCGAGCACGATGGAGTTCGCTTGCAGCGACCATTCAACACCGATGTGGAGTTGGGGATTCTCACCCGCTCCGTGAACAATCGCATTATTGACCAGTTCCGTGAACGTTAATTTCCACCCACTAGCTTCGTCAGCCGGTAGCTCCATGGCCTCAAGGAATTCCATGAACTGCTCACGAACCGGTGCAACGCATTCCAACTTCGCCGGTAGGTCGAAACGGGATACGGCTACGGTCTGCTTGAGCAAGTCAAACTGTGGGTCAGTCGACATCTGGTTTGGGTAGATAAAAGGTCATCAGTGCTCCGCCTTCAGGATGGTCATCGGCCAGGATCGTGCCATTGAGGCGACGCAATATTCGCTCGACGATTGATAGCCCGAGGCCGGTTCCTTCATTGTAGTTGCTTGTTCCCCGCGAAAACGGACGAAACAGGTCTTCCCGGTTTTCCGGTAAACCCGGGCCTTTGTCGCGAACGGAGAAACGAATATTCTCCCCAACTTCCTCGGCGGTAATGAAAATCTCCGGTGGCTGGCCTCCATACTTGATCGCATTACTGATCAGGTTTGCCCACACCTCCGAAAGCCAGGGGGCGTGACCATACACCGGGGGCAAGGGAGCTTCGCAATGAATCTCGGCCTGAGCGGATTCGATCAGCGGTTTCATGCTCTCAATGCACTGGCTGGCAATCTGTTGCATATCCACCACCTCTAACTCGGCGACACCTTCACGCAGCCGCGCAAACGACAGTAATCCTTGAATAATCTGCTGACAATGCACTGCACCCATGCGAATCATTTCGATGATCTCCCGAGCATCATTTCCGGTGAGGTCATCGATCAACTCAAATGTCTCCGCAGCACTGGCAATCGCTCCGATCGGATTTTTCAGGTCATGCGCCACGGTCATGTCGTAGGCCTCAAGTTCCTGAATCAATTCATCTTTGCGTTCGTTTTCACGACGCAATTGCTCGCGCAACTGGTGGACTTCCAGATGAGTTTTAACACGCACCAGAAGTTCTTCGTGCTGGATTGGCTTCGTGATGTAGTCAACGCCACCGGACTCAAATCCTTGCAGCTTGCTCTCCATATCATCGAGCGCCGTCATGAAAATCATCGGCTGCCCATTGTAATCGGTGCGCTGCCGGATTGCCTGGGCGAGCTCAAAGCCATCCATGTCGGGCATCATCACATCGAGCAGCATTAGATC